>JAYSQG010000197.1:0-1554 GCA_043721685.1 Saprospiraceae bacterium
TCGAACAAGCGATTAAGAATATGCCTGATGGTAAATTCCATGCAGATTTACCTGAGTTTTTCCATCCACCGAAAGAGCAAGTTTATTCTCAAATGGAGGCGTTGATTTACCATTTCAAAATTGTGATGGGTGAAACTGAAATACCTAAAGGCGAAGTTTATCATGCCGTCGAAGGCGGGAATGGTGAGTTAGGTTTCTATTTGGTTTCTGATGGTGGTCGAGCACCTGCGCGATTGCATTTCCGTCGTCCGTGTTTCATTTATTATCAAGCTTATACAGAGATGATTCGGGGCGCAATGTTGTCCGATGCAATTATCATTTTGTCTTCGATGAATGTGATTGCAGGTGAGTTAGATGCTTAATATCGTTTTTGAACACATAGTCACATAAAGCACCTAGTTTTTGTGATTTTGTATTGAAAAATAAAAAGCTTTGTGTCCTATGTGACTATGTGTTAAATAAAAAAATATAAATGAAAATAGGAATCATAGGCGCAACCGGCATGTTAGGACATCACACAGCAAAAGCTGTTTTAGAGGCAGGACATGAATTAGCCGTGATTCATCGGAAAAGGTCAAATTTGGATAAAATCAGTGATTTGACTTTTGAAAGCCGTATTGGAGATTTGAACGACAGCGATAGTTTGATGGAAGCGACAAAAGAGTTGGATTATTTACTCAATTGTGGGGCTTATTATCCAACTTTGCCACTGCCTTTGAGAACAGAATTGGAGACAGCAGCGGCTCAAATGGACAATTTTATAGAAGCAGGAGAACGAAACGGCATCAAAAAAATGCTGTATTTAGGTGGTTCAATTGCCTTGCCAAAAGCGGCAAATGGTTTGGGTACTGAGGATTTGATATTTGAAAATGCACCTGACAACAAAACGCCTTATGTTCAAGTCAAATGGTTGATGGACAAAATGGCAAGAGAAGCGGGTGTTGTTGTCGGTATTCCGAGTATGACTTTTGGGGAATATGATTGGGCACCTTCGACAGGAACCTTCATCGTCAGAGTTGCTCGAAATAATATGCCGCAATATGTTGTAGGCAATAGAAATGTGATTTATGCAGGCGATGCAGGACGTGGTTTATTGTTAGCTGTTGAAAAAGGTCACAAAGGCGAGCGTTATTTGTTGACAGGTCGCAATACAAATATGACTGAAATTCTTCAAACAATAGCAAAAGTGGCTAATGTTGATTTGAAAACGAAGCAAATTCCGTTGGTAACGGCAAAAATGGTCTCGAAAATTCAAGGTTTTCAATATACCTTATTTAAGAGAATACCCACATTGTCCGCTACGTCTATTGCCATTATGGGTTCAGGTCAACATTTGGACGGCACAAAAGCAAAGACAGAATTAGGTTTTGAAGCCGAAACAAGTTTTGAAGATGGTTTCAAAAAAGCTTTTGATTGGTTTCAAAAAATGAATTTGATTTCTAAAAAATAACATAAACACGTATCGGATACTTTAAAAGCTGTCCATACATCATATCTTTTCGTGTGATTATTAATATGTTTTTAAAAATTGTTTATCATCTTGAAAATCAATTA
>JAYSQG010000198.1:0-5455 GCA_043721685.1 Saprospiraceae bacterium
GGTTAACAAAGCTAAGTGCTTTATTGTAAAAAATGGTAAAAACCTTAAAAACTGTTTAAACAAACGTTTTAAAAACATAAAAAAAAAGTATATTTTTACCAATAAATCCAAATCTATCGAACAATCATGCAACTCCACATCCTTAAAGATAATCTTCGAAAACAACTTGCCGATGGGCAGACCCCCTCAGTATTGGCGTACTTGATGACGGTTTTGTCCGAAGATTCTGATTACTTTAATGGCGTATATATTCAAAATGCCAATTTAAAAAACCTTGAAAACCAGCAAATTAACGGCGTTATCAATTCCGAAGACTTTAAAGTTGAACAAGCCAAACTAACTCAGGCACTGCTCAATTTGATTGAAAACCTAACGGATGACGATTTCAAAAAAACGAATATCACTGAACTCGAAAAAGAAATTGCTGCCCTCAAACTCGCACCACTTGGTAAAATTAAACTCGTGGATTGCGACCGAGATTTGCCCTATTCCGACTTCAAAAAGGCTTATAAAACCATTCTGAAATCACCTTATCAATTCTATTTCTTTACCGCTCAGGCTTCTGACCAACCTGCCAATTTTGCCGAAAGAGTCATTTATGAAATAATCGGCAACACCTTGAAAGGCAGTGATCAAGCCATCAATTTCCCACGCAGAATTTGTAAAGTAACGGCAGTCGAGCGCGTTGATTTCCCAGAATTGCCTTTCGACGATTTTGGTGATTTAAGCGACAATGAAGGGCTTTTCCGCACCCATTTTGCTGAACGCATGAAACGTTTTAACCTTGACGGCACGCCTATTGAGGACTTCGTTTCGGCAAATACTATGCGTTTACCATATCGTTTTTTTGCTTTTTTGTTCCGAATAGATTTTGACCAATGGGGCTGGACACCCGATTTGACTGCGTATTTGACATGGATTATCCACACTTTCAAGGCAAATCCGTCAAATGAACCATTGATGACCTTTCAATTTGTCTTCATTATCAGTTCTGCCAAAACGAATGTGAATGAAAATGTGGATATAAAGAATGGTATTGCAGAAATACTGAGGGGGGCAAATGACGATGAAAAAGAGTCCGTCGTTTGGCTCAAAAACTTTGCGCCCGTACCCAATATTGATTTGACACAATGGTTTTTGAAATTGACCAATGACCAATTTCAACCGCAAATCAGGCGTGTTATTGCCGAAGCGACCGTCGGTTTTGAACAACCCGACCCGCTGAATATGGCAGATTTAGAAGAACTTTTTTTAACCGTTTTTAATGTTTCACAAAGAATCTAACTGGTTATTCGTTATTCGTTATTCGTTAATTGTTATTCGTATGATACGAATAACGAATAACGAATAACGATTAACGATTAACGATTAACGAATAACGAATAACGAATAACGAATAAAACAATGAAAATCAATACTTACGGCAACGGCGAAACAGGTAAATTAGAGCCTTTCATCGCTAACGAAAATCTTAATAATCCTTCCCTTTACTTTCCGTCTGAAGGTTTGAAGGCAGCGGTCAATGTCTCTCTCGCACTTGGTCAACCGCTTTTGTTGACAGGCGAACCGGGGACGGGCAAAACGCAATTGGCATACCATGTCGGTCATTTTTTTGGCTTGGGTGAACCTTTGGTTTTTAATGCCCAAACGACTTCAACGGCAACGGATTTATTCTATCGGTACGATGCGTTGGCGCATTTTCAGTTCAGTCAAAATGCTAAAATCGACCCCCTCAGTATAACTCCCGCAGAACGGCTTGATATGGTCAGACCATTTGTGCATTTCAATGCTTTGGGTCAAGCCATTAAAGAAAAAAAACGGGTCATCGTCCTCATTGACGAAATTGACAAAGCACCGCGCGACTTCCCAAATGACCTTTTGGCAGCTATTGAAAAATTAAGTTTCAAAGTACCTGAATTCAACAATGAGGAGTTTAAAAGTGAACCTGCCGCACGTCCAATTATCATTTTGACTTCTAATTCAGAGAAAAATTTGCCCGATGCGTTCCTCCGTCGTGTCATCTATTTTCACATAGATTTCCCTGAAAAAACGGAGTTAATACGCATTTTGACCTTGAAAACAGGTATTCCAAACGATAAAGCAACCGCTTTGGTCACTCATTTTCAAAAAATACGAGACCTCGGTTTGAAGAAAAAACCTGCGACTGCGGAGATGCTCGCATGGGCAGTGTTACTCACGTCTATTGGTTTTCCTGTAGAAAAACTAAGTGGTAAATTATCAACACCTGAAAAGGTGCAATTGGATACATCGTATTCTGTTTTGGCAAAAACGCAGGAAGATTTGAAGGCTTTGAAAGCAATTTAATTTATGAAAAATCCGCAAACATATACATTCCTCAACGCCGTGCTCACCGCTTGGAAAGCGAAGGGTAAGCCCTCGGGTATTGATGCTTATTTGCGGATAACGCAACTCGTCGAGGCACTGCCCGAAGGAACGGATTTTGCGAATTTAAAAACCCTCATAACGCCCATAATCGTCACTTCGCCACAACAACAAGCTGACTTTTATGAGACTTTTGATAGGGTTTTGACCAATTTTGATGTGGGAGCCCCCCCCTCAGTATCAGAGCCTGTTTTATGGAAAAAAGTCCTAAAATGGGCAGCTTTGGGTTTGTTAGCATTTATCATGGCTTGGTTGGTTTGGCAGTTTTTGAAACCAAAGCCAACGGATGTTGCAACTAAAACCCTCAAACCGTTTTCCAATGTTGTTGTTGTTGACCTAAAAAAGGATGCCGCAGGACGTTCTATGTCCATAAAGGATAATCTAAAATTGATTGATTCAAGTTTGGTGATTCAATCAATGTCTGATATTTCTGCTACAAAAGAGCATAAATTTGCTTCAATTCGCATTGATTCTGTTCAAAAAACGCTGTTTTACAAGCCCATTGCTGTTGGCGACGATACTTTTGAAATCAATGTTTGCTTAACCAATGGGACTTGTGATACGCTTAATTATGTTTTCAAAGTTCAAGAAAATGTTGGAAATCCAACTACTTCAACAAACGATTCATTAGCAACAAAAGCCTATAACCACCAACCTAAAATTGAGACATTAGCACCCAAAGTCGAAACAAAATTATCGTTCCGAAACGCTTATATGTCGGGTTGGAAATGGTTGATTCTGCTGCTTGTTGCAGGTTTTTTAAGAGCGATTTATTATATTTTAAAAGTCAGAGAAGAACAAAAAAAAGAAGAGAAACAAGCCGAACAAAACGCCTCGAACCTTGAACGCAAACCAAATTCTGCCGCACCGTTTATTTGGCAAATACAGATAGAAGGTACTCAAAAAGTGAATTTTGATGCTATTTTTGCTCGATTTACACAACAATTGCGGCGGCGCTCTGAAATTGAACACCTTATTTTTGATGCAAAAAGAACCATAAAAGCGACGATAGCAAAAGGCGGTTTGGCGACTTTTCGTTACAGACAACCGACTCGAGCAGACGAATATTTGTTCCTCATTGACGTACACAATGCCAATGACCATCGGGCGCAGGTTTTTGATTTGTTGTACCGCACACTCAACCACAGTGAGGTGTTGATTGAACGCTTTTTTTATGATGGCGACATCCGTTTGTGTTGGAACGAGGCGCATCGGCACGGCATTCGGCTCAATGAATTGGCGCATCGGTTTGGCACGTCTCGTTTGGTCATCGTGGGTACGGCGGCTTCGTTGATGAATCCACAAGCGCATGAATTGATGTCTTGGACGTCTGTTTTCGATGCTTGGCGGCAACGGGTGTTGTTAACGCCTCGTGCGCCGATGGAATGGAACGCAATGGAACGGCAATTGGCTTCAAAATTCCGCATTTTACCCGCCAATTTGAAAGGTTTAGCGGCTTTGTCCGATACATTTGATGCCCTCGATACGCCTGATTTTAGGCGTTGGCGCAGCGACAAAGACCCAGAAAATACGCCCATAAACTTGCCCGATAAACTGAATGGCGCAGCGATTATGGCACAATTGACCGCAGAATTTACGGTTTATAAAAATGGCAAAACAGATACTCGGCTCTTGCAATGGGTAGCCGCTTGTGCTGTGCCGCCCGTTTTGCATTGGGATACAACCCTATTTTTTGGCAATTTGATTGCTGAACTTTATGGTAAAAACGGCGATGAATTGGGCTTGGTCAATTTAGATAATTTATTCAAAATCAATCGCTTATCATGGTTTTTGGAAGGTAAGTTGCCTAATACAGCACGTCTCGCATTACTTGATTTTTTAGAAAAAACACACCCCTCAGTATTAGAACACATCAGAACCGCTTGGGATAAAGTGTTGCAAGACAATCTCGATGCTGCCCGAAAAGCTGCCGAAGAACGTGGCGACGACTTCGACGCATCAGTCGCCTTCGACGATTTGCGTTTACAGATGATTATCAACGAACTCAAACGTGGTGTAGAAGATGAAAACAAGCGACAAAACTTAATGACCGAATTGCGGAGTCTGTCACGTGGCGGCGGCAAAGCGGATATTGTTGCACTTGAAATTTTGGAAAAAGAACAGCAAGTCGCACCTAAAAAATTAGAGGATATTAAACGTGGGTTGCATGAATTGATTGATAAAGATTTGATTGATACAGCTATTAATGAATTATTGGATTTGACGAAGGCGCAAACGGGGTTGCAGGTGCGGTTGAAAGAGATGAAGATGTCCTTGCGAAAGTGATTTTTTTTGGAACACTGATTTGAGGGATTTACGCGGATTTTCACAGATTTTTTTTTCCTTACAGGATGACCAAAAAATCTGTGAAAATCCGCGTAAATCCCTCAAATCAGTGTTCCAAAAAAAATTATACAAGAATAAAAAATATTTTCTAAAACAAACTTAATATCTTGATAAACAATACCTTGACCATAATTAACAATATTTTTTCATTTTTAAAATATGTAAAATTATGGTACAACATGCTTATTTACACGCAGAGGTTACAGAAAAAATCATCGGAGCTTTTTACAAAGTTTTTAATGTTTTAGGTCATGGGTTTTTAGAAAAGGTCTATGAAAAAGCTATGATGGTTGAATTAAAAAAAATGGGACTAAATGCCCAAAGACAAGTGCCTATAAAAGTCTATTAGGAAGGAGAAGTCGTCGGTGATTATAAGGCAGATATTATTGTCGTTGAAAAAGTGATTGTTGAACTTAAAGCAGCCGAAATGCTAAGACTAAAAGACGAAGCACAATTGTTGAATTATTTAAAAGCCACGGAAATAGAAGTTGGGTTGTTGCTCAATTTTGGGGTAAAGGCGGAGTTGAAGAGAAAGATTTTTACAAATGATAAAAAACCTGGATTATTTAGATGATTTTTTGGAACACTGATTTGAGGGATTTTCACAGATTTACACTGATTTTTTTTTAGTTCCTTACAGGATGACAAAAAAAAATCTGTGTAAATCTGTGTAAATCTGTGAAAATCCCTCAAATCAGTGTTCCAA
>JAYSQG010000199.1:0-15452 GCA_043721685.1 Saprospiraceae bacterium
TTGAAAAAATTGGTGCTGATGAACCGAAATTAATTGCAGCATTAACCGAAATTGAGTTTATTAAAAACGACGATTAATGAAATTAATAGAAAAACAAAAAGAGCCAGTATTTCTAAAAAATCATAGGTTACTGACATTTACTATTGATGGAGGAATAAAAGTAAAACCAACTTATGAAAGTTTTTGTAAAGAGACTTACACAAAATTTTCTACTGAAGAAGGTTCAATAGAGGTTAAACGGCTAACAGAGTTGAGGCAATATCTTTTAGAAGAACAAGGTTATCTCTGCGTATATTGTATGAGACAAATACCTCATAAGCATAAAGAAAAAGAAGTTGAAAGAGATGATATGAAAATAGAACATTATGTACCACAAACAGATGTTCAAAGCATAGCTGCAAAATTGGATATTACCCATAGTAATATGTTTGGGTGTTGTATGGGAGGAAAAGGGAAAGAAAAAAAATTTCAAACTTGTGATACACGTAAAGGGGACGATAAAATCACGATTAATCCAACCGATAAATTGCATATTGATACAATCAAATACGGTCTCGATGGGTTAATAACTTCTACTAACCTTGCTTTTGAAGTTGACATTAACAAGACATTAAATTTGAATGAAAACAATCTAAAAAAACGGCGAGAGGCTATTTATCAAGTTGTTGATAAAAAAACAAAAGATGCTTATAAAATTTTAAAGGACAGAAAAGCCAAAAATGAATATTTGAATAAAGAAATCGAGTCGTGGTTAAAGACTAAAGATTTAAAGCACAAAGAATACTGCATGGTTGCTGTTGTTTATTTACAGAGTAGAATAAAGTAAATTCAAATGCTCCCCCTCAGTATAACGCTTCTTTTTTTCCAAAAAATCCTACCTTTGCGCCCTAAAAAATATCTCAAACCTGCACGAATGCGATTAAAAACGCTTGAAATCAAAGGCTTTAAGTCCTTTGCCAACGATACGGTTATCAATTTTAATGAAAATGTCATCGGCATTGTCGGTCCGAATGGGTCGGGGAAATCGAATGTGGTGGATGCGATTCGCTGGGTTTTGGGCGAACAGAAATCGAGTGAGTTACGGCTTGATAAGATGAATTCGGTCATTTTTAACGGCACTAAAAAGCGCAAGCCTGGGCAATTGGCGCAAGTCAGTTTGACATTTGACAATACAAAAAACGTGTTGCCAACAGATTATACATCTATAAAAATTACACGTATTCTGTATGCTTCTGGTGAAAGTGAATATCGTTTGAATGGCGTGACTTGTCGTTTGAAGGACATTACTTCGCTGTTTATGGACACAGGTATTGGTTCAAATTCTTATGCAATTATCGCTTTGGGCATGGTAGATGAGATTTTGAACGATAAGCAGAACTCTCGTCGCATGATGCTCGAACAAGCGGCAGGGATTTCAAAATACAAAGCTCGGAAAAACGAAACACTGAATAAACTCGCTTCGACGGAAGAGGACTTGAATCGCATTGAGGATTTGCTTTTTGAAATCACAAATCAACTCAAAACGCTTGAAAAACAGGCGGCACGGACGCAAAAGTATTTAGATATTAAGGTTGAATACCGTGAAAAAGCGGTGGATTTGGCTGTTTTGAAGTTGTCCGTTTTTAAAGATGATTATAAAAAAACAGAAAAAAACATTGAAATCGAAACTGACCGTTACAGGCAGTTAGATACTGAGGGGATCAAATTGGAGTCGCAAATTGAGCGGGATAAGAAGGCAAACCTCGATAAAGAACAAGAATTGAGTGAACGGCAGCGAGATTTGAACAGCGTTGTCGGGCGTTTGCGGGGCATGGAAAATGACAAACGCATGGCGCAACAACGCAAGACGTATGCGGAGCAAAATATCACAAAATTGGCGGAACAAGTCAATTCGGCAAAGGCGCGAGTGACGAAATTGGCAGAAGAAATTGATTTTTATCGTGAAGAAATAAATGGCGAAAAACGGATTGAAGGTAAGTTCGAATCGCAACTCGATGAAGCCAAAGAAAAGCTAAATGCCATACGAAATGACCACGGCACTTTGAAAGCTGACCTCGATGTGTTTTTGAAACAACAACAAGGCATTGAGCGTGAAATCAATGAGTTAGAAAAACAAAAAGCAATTGCTTCAAATCAGATTGACAATGGGCAAAGGGACATAGAGCGAACAGATTCAGAGACGCAAGGACGACGTAATGAGGTCAAAATACTGAGGGGTCAATTGGAGGAGTTAGAGAAAAAAGAAAATGTACAAAGTGTTGATATTCAATATCTTGAAAATGAAGAAACAAAACGATTAGTCGATTTAGAGAAAGCGAATCAAAATTTAGAAGTTGTAACAAAAAAATTGGCTGATGTCAATCGCACGTTAGATGCTAAGAAAAATGAGTTTAAATTGACCAAAAGTATGGTCGAATCGCTGGAAGGTTATCCTGAATCTATCCAGTTTTTATCAAAAAATAAGACGTTTACAGCACCGCTTTTAGGCGATTTGATTTATGTGGAAGAAGGTTATCGGACAGCTGTTGAGAATTATTTAGAGCCGTTTTTGAATCATTATGTTGTTCAAAATGCAGAAGAAGCGGTGGCGGCGGTGCGCCTGTTGAGCAATGCACAGAAAGGTAAAGCCAATTTTTTCATTTTAGATGCTTTTGAAAACAACGCATTTGCGACAAAGGGTTTAGTCAATGCACGTCCTGCGGTGGATTTGATACAAGTGGACAAGGCATATCAAACGTTGTTTAATTACCTTTTACAAAATGTATTAATCGTTGAAGATGATGCAGATATATTGTCGTTTACTCATTCGGACAATCATTCATTGGTGTTATTGAGCAAAAGTGGTGGTTTTACAAAACGTAAATATGCGTTGAGTGGCGGTTCTGTCGGTTTGTTTGAAGGTAAAAAAATTGGTCGTAAGAAGAACCTTGAAGTTTTAGAAAAAGAGATAAAAGATACTGAGGGGGTCGCTTCGGACTTGCAAAAACAGTTGAGTCAAGCGCGGGGCGATATTAGTTTTTTGAAATCGAATGAACAAAAAGCGACGATTCAGAAAGCGCAAAATGACCTCAATCAGACACGCCAACAAAAGGTGTTTTTGCAGACACGTATTGATAATTTTTCTACGTTTATCAATGAAGCCGATGAGAAAAAGCGGCGGGCAAATGAGCAAATTGTGGCGTTGATAAAAACGATTGAAAATGTTGATACTCAATTGATTGAAAGAAAAAAAGCGGCAGATGATATTAAAAATCAAATGACTGCGGCAGACGGCTCTTATCGCAGCGTTGCGGATTTGATGAGTCTGTTGTCAACAGCTTTTAATGAAAAAAATGTAGAATTTATTCGGCAACAAAATAAGGTCTCTACTTTTCAACGAGAGTTGGGTTTTAGAGAAAAAAACTTGTCTGATACTGAGGGGGGCATTTCGACGGCAAATCGGTCGTTGACCCAAGCTAAAGAAGAGTTGGAAATCGTTGAGAATGAATTGATTACGTTTGACAAATCACTCCAAGATTTTTATAAACAAAGACGTGAACGAGAATCGGGTTTGTCAGAATTTGAGCAGTCGTTTTTCAAAAAGAAAAATGAGATTGTGAAGATGGAAGACGATTTGCGGCGCATCAATCGGCAACGGAATGAGGTGCAGAGTTTGGTGAATAACTTGAAAGATAAATTCAATGACATTAAATTGCAAATTACAAGTATTGGCGACCGTTTGAATGTTGAATTTGGCATTTCTGTTAATGATTTAATCAATCAAACGCCAAAAGAAGGCTTGATTCGTGAGGATTTGCAGAAAAAAACGGACGATTTGAAACGCCGTTTGGACACATTTGGCGAAATAAATCCGATGGCGGTGGAGGCGTATAATGAAATGAAAGAACGCCACGATACGATTGCAGAACAACGTGACGATATTGTTAATGCTAAAAATTCGTTGTTGGCAACAATGAAGGAGATAGAAGATACAGCAACAGCGCAGTTTTTAGAAGCCTTTGAGGCGGTTCGAGGGCATTTTATTGAAGTCTTTAAATCGCTGTTTTTTGAAGAAGATACGGCAGATATGATTCTGACCGACCCTCAAAACCCATTGGAAAGTGGTATCAACATCATTGCGAAGCCAAAAGGCAAACGTCCGCAAAGTATTGCACAGTTGTCAGGTGGTGAAAAGACCTTAACAGCAACGGCTTTTTTGTTCGCTTTGTATCTCTACAAACCTGCACCTTTCTGTATTTTCGATGAAGTTGACGCACCTTTGGACGATGCAAACATTGAAAAATTCAATAAAATCATACAAAAATTCTCTGTTGATTCACAGTTTATTATTGTGACACATAACAAGGCTACGATGGCGGCGGTGGACATTATATATGGTGTACACATGCCTGAGCAAGGTGTTTCGGAAGTTACGCCTGTGGATTTTAGGGAGTTTGGGCATACTGCAGAGTTGGCGGCTATTTGAGAATATTGACTAATATTTTATTCTTTATTTAACAATGTTATTAAAATAAAATTTTAATAACAAAAAAAAAACTTAGATTTAATTTTGTTAGTTCAAATTAAATAATTTAGATTTGTAATGTGATTGCGCAATTACAAATTGAATAAATAAATTATTAATTTTTAAAATTTACATTTTATGAAAAAATTATCTCTATTTACCCTTTTTCTGTCACTATTTATTCTTTCTTGTCAGAAAGAAAGTAACATTTTAAATCAGCAAAAAAACACTACATTCAAGCTTGTTGACAAGCCGATAGTAGAGTCTCTATTAAGCTATAAAAATGAAGAAGATCAAAAAATTAATCTTGTTTGCTACCTTTTTGCTGATGCTGTCAAAAAAGCTTCATTACAGACAGAATTTGTAGAATTCATGTACGCTGAAATGAAAAATGATGTTTACAACAATGGTCATTTGCTCGCGATGAGCCTTAAAAACCCTCAATTTGGTGCTTTTATCACTCAATCATTGACAACTTTACTTTATGAGAAACCAGAATATGCCCAAAAACTTGGAATATCACTTCCTAAGAAATCAGGAACATTGAATATTACAAATGATTTTGATGTCCTAAAACTTCTTAATAGCTTTCTTGTTCGTAGAGGGATTACTTACGACCCAGTTATTTATTTTATTAAGGATTCTGTAACAAACATTCAAGAACGACCCATCATTGCTATTGGACGACGTATCCCTACCACAAGGAATGTTCCAGCATGGGAAGGTGATAATGAAATTCAGTTATCAGAATTGGATGTTAAAAATCATGAAGGGTTAATTATTTTTGTTGGCACAGGAACCGAAGAGGGTAAAGCCAATACCCCTCTACCAAGTACATCGAATGAAAGGATGACAATTACAGATGATGCATTAAGAGGTAATATAATACAATCAAGAGCTACTGTTACCGTTGTTTTAACACAATATCTGTTAAAACAAGACTTTGATGCAGATGATCTTAACGAGGTTAGAGGATTTGTTTTACGCTATACTAATTCAAGTACTTACCAAGGTATATGGCCTGCTGATTTTGGTGATTTTAGCGTTCATTTCACCGATATTGGTACGACATTTAATCTACTTTTGTCCTCAAAGGAACAGATAAATATAGTTTGATGAGAAGTTCGTTAGGTTTCATTTATCGTTTAGATTTATCTCATAGAAGTAGGTAAACGTCAATTCAATTCCTTAACCAACCAGCCTGTAATGGCTTTTTTACGTCCATTAAAACTGACACCAATGCCCGTAATTGTTTTACCCGAAGCACGGTATTTATCGGCATAACCCTTTTTTAGGATTTGGTCAAAGGCAGCTTTTCCTGTTTTGTTGTATTTGAATTCAAAAATATAGACATGGGTTTGCGTTTGAACAATACAATCTGCTCGTCCTCTTGATGAGTGGACTTCGCTGTCCACAAAAACGCCGAGATATTTGAACATCAAATGTATGATGCTGTGATAAAAACGCTCGCTTTGTGGTTCATCGGTTTCGTGAAGGGTGTAAGATAAATCGGCAAATAAAGTATCTAAGATTAATTTCACCTGTTGCAAATCGTTGGCATTAAAGGCTTTATATAGATTTTGAACAGTAATGCCTGAACTGCTGTGTTCCCGATTTCGAGCAATAGCGTCAATCAGAAATTGATACATACTTTCGCGAACTTCTTTGTTGGGATAATCTAAAACCATGTTGCCAGTCATAAAATCACGTTTTTTGACCGTCAAATAACCTGTTTGAAATAGTAGTGGTACTAATTGAAGGTTGTCTAAATCGTATTTATCTAAGGCGACGGGAGTCGTTTCAATGTTTTCAAAAGCAAATTGCACTTCTTTTTTCATCAAATCAGCCAAAAATGTGGGCGTTCCAGTCGTAAACCAAAAATTTTGAAAAGATTTATGGCGTAAAAAACTAAGCGTTCCGAATGGATTATAGACCGTATGAACACCGTCCCAACTGAAACCGTTGTACCAATCACGCATCAAAACTAAGAGTTCTTCATGCCCAATGTTGAGCTTTTTTTCAATGGCTTGAATATAATCCGCAAAATTATAGGTCAATTCCTTCTGTGTATAGCCTGTTAGTGTTGCAAATTCATCAAAAAGCGTGATGTCATCTAAATGGTTAAGGTCTGAAAAAATAGACACTTTTGAAAACTTAGAAACGCCTGTAATAAATAAAAAGCGCAAATGACTCCCCGCATCTTTCAAAATAGAATAAAAGGTTTTCAATATATTTTGATGCTCTTTGGCTTTTGAGATATGGTGATTTTCAAGGTAATCAATGATGGGTTTGTCGTATTCGTCAATCAAAATAACGACTTTACCATATTGGTTATCCAATTTTTCTAAAAGCTCTTTGAATTGAGATTTGAAAGGATTGGGCGTTAAAGAGATTTGATAAGTCGCAGCTATTTTATTCAATTCAAACTGAATTGCTTTTTCTAAACCGCTACCTTGATAATCCATTGAAGCAAAAGACAAGTGAATAACAGGGTTGTTTTTCGACCAATCCCATTGGTTTTCAATCCAAAGACCTTCAAATAAAGTGCGACTGCCTTGAAAAATTTCTTTCATGGTTGATACCAATAACGATTTGCCAAAGCGGCGTGGGCGGCTTAAAAAATAAGATTTACCTTCGGTTATGAGTTTGTAAATGAGTTCAGTTTTATCGACATATACAGCGTCGAACTCACGTAGCGTGCGGAAGTCTTGAATACCAATAGGCAGGTTTCTTTTTTTCATGGCGTAAATTTAAAGTTTTTTGGAAAAAAAAGAAGGAAAATACTCAAGGGATATTTGTTATTAGTTCTGACCAATAACAATTACGAATAAAAAATCTTTGTTGATTTGCCCTATTCATTTTACCTTTGGGCTTGAAAAAGACAAACATTTTAGAATAACCACATATCAAAGACCTAAATTACTGAGGGGTGGTATGATGTTTGTCTTATATGAAATATTGATTACAGAATACACGATAATCATCGAAACTAATTTTTACAGCAATTTTTTGAACTAAAATTCCTAACGATAATGAAGTCAAAACTGGTTCTTTGGGGTACGAACGCACAAGAAGACCGCGTATTAATCGCTATGCAACTACGGGCTGAAGACAACAAGGTGGACATTTGGATGTTCCCGGAAGCTATCGCCTCGCCTGATTTTTCACAACAAATGCTCAATGATTGGCGCAATGGTGCCGAAATCGCTTTCCCAGAAGGCGGTACGCATCTCGAAAGGGAACTGAGCGTCACCAACAGCCTTTTGCCCGATGATATTAAGGTCGAAAGAACGGACATCGTTAACCGCGCACAAGGCGAATGGCATTTCATTGTCCTTTCTACAAAACTTCACGCCGCTTACAAGTCTGAATTGGCAGAATTGGAAGATAAAGTCACAAAGCTGACAGAATACAGTGGAGAAGCATGGGACTCACTCAAAGGTTTTTGGAATAAAGTTCAAGACCAAATGAAGGAACGCAACTTGTTCCGCGACCATGGTGACGAATTGCGCGAAACAGCAAATGGTCTGTTTACACAATTGAAAGATATGCGGACAACGGTGATGAACGAGTTTGAAGAAAACTCTAAAACATGGTACGCACAGTTTAATACAATTTTGGATGATATTGAGCAAAAAATTGACAAAGGAATCAAAGGATTCCCTGATGTTTTTGACCAATTGAAGCAAACGCAAAACAAGTTCCGCGATCAAAAAATGACGCGTGAACACTCAAATGAGTTGTGGAATCGGATTGACCGTTTGTTTAAAACAGTCAAAGAAAAGAAATTTGGTCATAACGCCATCAACGATAGTTCGGCAACGGAGCGTTTGACACGCCGTTATGCGGGCTTGATTGGTGCTGTTGATAAAATGCAAGACTCTATTGACCGCGATATACAAGACCTTGAATATCAACGCAAAAGGGTTGAGCAATCGGGTGGACAACTTGAAGAACAGTTGCGTCAAGCTAAAATCAATATGGTTCAAGACCGCGTCAAATCGAAGCAGGAAAAGCTCAACGAAATGTTAGCGACTAAGGCTGAAGTAGAGGCGAAAATAGAGAATCTGAAGGAACGCGAAGCTCGTGATGCCCAAAAAGCAGAAGAGTTGAAAGCGCAACAACAGGCTAAAGCGGCGGCTAAGGAAGAAGCGGCTAAAAAAACAGCGGCTAAGGAAGAAGAAGCTAAAGCGGCAGAAGCTAAAGAAGCAGCTAAAGAAGCAGCTAAAGAAGAAGCTAAAGAAGAAGCTAAAGTAGCGGCTGCTAAAACTGCTGATGTAACACGGGAGGCAAGCACAGTATCTCAACCTGAAAATGGCAAAGCTGATGCTGACATTAGCGAAATTGCTGCTAACGCAAACGCCGTTATTGAAGCAGTTGGAGAAGTCTCGGCATAATTTTTCTTTATATTGAAAACAAAAAGGCTGTCCCAAAAGGGCAGCCTTTTTATTTTTCAATACTACAAAATATCGTTTATTCAAATTTAAATTTCACAATTTGACTATTTTTCAAAATATTGATACATTTTTGACGCTAAATTAAAAACATACCCTACCTTTCCATTTCGAGCCCAACTCGAACAACATTTATTTCACTGATTATTCTTTAATCAATATATTTTTTGACTACCTAATCAATGAAAAATGATCAGTTTCACAACGCTTCGCACAAAGACGGTTCTTCGGATTCAAATTTAGAACCGATTCTATCTTCTATTGATGATACTTTGAAACAAAAACATAAACGCCTTTTTCAACGAGGTTGTAAATGGGTCGGTATCGGCGCGTTTTTTTTAGGCATCAGCTTCGGTATTAATTTTGTGTTTTTTCATTCCAATGGTGCATTTATTCCCTATATGTATGTTCTGACTTCGCTGGGTGCAATCTGCACAATGAAGGGATTGGTGGATATTTTTGGTTAAAGCCCCCCTCAGTATAAAAACTAAAAAAGCCATGAAACAAACTTGTTTCATGGCTTTTTCGTGAAAAATTAGGCATAAATTCTGTCCCTAATTACCACCAAACAGCTTAATACTCTCAGCTTTATTATCACCAATTTTAATGCGCAATAAATAAACCGCTTTGGGCAAATTTGGTATTTTCAATTCCTGATAAACACCACTAAATCCGGCTACTGTTTGCGACGAAATCAAACGACCTGTTACATCGAACAAGTCGTAAACCATATCTGCATTCGGAATATCGGTAAAGGTTATGCCGATAAAATTGGTAAAAGGGCTTGGAAAAACCTTGTTTATCGTCAAAGGCAAGTCTTTATTCCGTTTGACTACAAAAGGCGTTGTCTTAAAATCAAGCTTATAATTTGCAGCTGTATTACTGTTGACGGAACGCACACGGAAATAATATAAGTCAAACGGCGTGCCTAAGACAGTAGTCGTATATTCCTGCAATTCCTCTGTTGAACCACCTAAAGCTGTTTGAGAGGTATTTACTTTTTTCCAATCCCGTCCGTTAGCAGATATTTCGAGGTCAAAATATTGAGCAAAGTATTCTGGCTGTGTTTGAAACTTGATGTCAATTGCGTTACCTGCTTTGTTAAATGTTCCTGACTGCGCAATGACTGCCGTTTCGTTTTTACCCTCATAACGCGTAATCACGACATCATCAATCGCAACGCCAGCGCCAGGTGCAAAAGTGCCCGCTTTGAAAACAAAACGGAAAGCGACATTGGGGTTACCTGATAGGTTACTGATATTGAGTTTGAAGCGCGTCCAATCGTCAGCCGTCCCTGAAATCATGGATTCACCGATATTGAAAGCTCCGTCAGTAACAGAAGTGTTTTGATAATTATACCAGTTAGGGTCAGCTTTAGAGCCTAATGTACGCCAAGTCAAGCCTTTATCAAGTGAATACTCGACTTGCAAACCATCGCGCCCGAGTTGTGCATCAAAATTAGCCCAAAAACTGAATTGATAAATGCCCGTTTGGGTCATGTCGTAATTTGGCAAATGCAGATAAGCGAGCGTTCCTTTTTGGTAAGTCTGTGCTGTTGGATCTAAGACGTAGGCAAATTGACCACTGTGCGTACCATCTTTACCAAAAACACCTGATTTGCCGCATACAAATTTAGAACCTGCAGCGCTCCATGTACCGAAGTGCGTATCCCAATTCGCAACATCGAAGCTACCTGCATAGCCCGCAGTCGTCGTCTTATAAGGAGTTGGTAAATTGGGCAAAATCTGAATTTTGCCGTTTGTGACTAATGCATTGTTGTTATTTATCGTCAAACTGACATCGAATGAGCCAACTTGTTTGTATGATTTCTTCGTATTTTCAAGCGTATCGGTTGTACCATCATTGAATTTCCAAAGGAAATTACCTGCCGCAACCGATGTTTCACCTTTAAACGGAACGAGTACATCAAGATAAGATACTTGCGGATAATCCATCGCTGCAGTTGCCTTGCCGAAAACATTGGTCGTCCACATGCCGCGTCCGTAAGTACCTGCCAAAACCATTTTGTCTGATTCCCGATATTGCAACATATCTGTTCTAACGATAGGAATACCCCGACCTGGTGTTGGTGGAATCCAAGTTGTAGTCGCGCCGTTCAGTAATTCGGTAGTCCAAACACCCGCATCTGTTGCAATCATGGCTTGGGTTGGGTCATTGGGATTGAAAATACCCCAACGGATAGGCATATCTGGGAGATTGCCATCGCAAGCGGTCCATGTTGTGCCCCCATCCTTCGTTTCTTGAATTTGATTGACGCCATAACTACTGATACAGACGAGGATATGATTAGAGTTGCCTTTTTCAGCCTCAATACTACTGATATAACCAGAAAAAGCGCCGATACGAGAGACATTCGCAAGTGAAGTACCCAAATTTGCACTGTCAATCATATATAGACTACCAGTCTTTGTACCTGCGTAAAGCCGATTGGGTATGTTTTTATCAACAGAGAATTGCGAGACATTACCTGTTAAAGTCACACCTGACACATCTACAGTCTGGGGTGTTTCAGTTGTTGTTACTTTCCAACGCCAAAGGTCGCCAGCAGACGTTTGTGCATATAATATGTTCGATTTATCATCGTAATCAGCAGGACAATAAAAACTACCGCTCGAAGACCTGCCGCCGCCAAAACTGACACCACCATTCGTCGAAAGTACCCAGTTACCGCCTTGGCTCGAGGCAATTTGGATGTTTGAATTGTCTTGATCAATGAAACAATAAAAACCATCACCGCCATTGACGGCACGACCATTGCCCACACCTTTCGAACCAGAGACCAAAATTGAGTTGTTGTCCTGTGCACCCGCAAGGAAATGAGTCGAACCTGAATCGGGATGAATGGCACAAGCATAAAACTGAGTCGTCGTATAGCCATTGTTCAATTCTTTGATGGCGTGTTTACTCGACGCATTCGTCACGCGGAATACACCACCGTCATTTCCAACATATAATACTGAGGGGTTCAATGGATCAAAATGTAAGGCATGTTGGTCAACGTGCGCATAAGGAAAACTGCTTGAGCAATAACCTCCCGTCATTTGTTGCCAACTTGCACCGCCATCAGGACTACGCCATTGTTCGATGCCACCGACCCAAACCATCGTTTCATTGAGTGGGTCAACCGCAATCGTTAAGTCATACCATGCCTGACCACTTGAAAATTCGCCACCACCACCACAACCTCTGGGTGGTGTAGCACCTTGTGTCCATGTTGCACCCGCATTGTTTGAACGATATATCGGTGAGGCACCATTGCTCGCCAAAGCACCTACGACATAGACAAACTCGGGGTTACTCGGCGCACAGGCAATCTGAACTCGGTTCAAATTGGTCGGGAAACCCGTACCGCTTGCCATGGAGGTAAAAGTACCTGCTTCGCCAAAAGATTTTGATACTTGTGCACCACCTTGAAGGGCTGCATAAATGCGTCCATCAGAACCCCGAGCCATATCCCACGTCTTGCCGCCTAAGACGATTTTCCATGTCGCACCACCATCTTTGCTTTTGTAAACACCTACGAAAGTAGAGGCGAATACGTAGCCACTATCAGGCGTAACGATGATTTTTGTTACGTGTTGATAGCTTGATGTACGTGGTATAGTTGTAGCAGGCAATAAATTCCAAGTTTGACCGCCATTTGAGGATTTATAAATACCCACACCTAAAGTGCCCCCTTGACCCGGGACAAAAGCCCCTGCACCATCGGTGTCACCCGTACCTACATACATAACTTGCGGGTTTCGAGGGTCTTGTGCGATACTACTAATCGTAATATTATCAAGCCAATCATAAACTTTTTCCCATTTGGCAACGCCCGTAACGTCTGTCACTTTGTAAAGACCGCCCGTAACGCCGCCTGCAAAAACGGTGTTGCCTGTTTTATCATTCAAATCCACTTGAATCGCACGAGTCCGTCCTCCAACATTGTTCGGTCCGCGTTCGAGCCAACGGACATTCGCCAATGCCCCACGCAGACCGATATCTTCGCGCAGCAATTGTTCCTGCATCCGCTTGGTTTTGTCAAGCGCATCCAACAAACGTTCAGAAGGGACATAGCCGAGCACTGGGTCTTTTGTTTTTTCAAATTCAATTTGAGCCGCTTCAGCAAATCTTTGAGGTAAACTCCATTTTCGAGCATGAGGTTCGCTCGAGACAACGTCGTCAGGGTCTTCTAAGGCTTCTAAACGATTGTTTTTTTCAATTCCTGCTTTCTCAAGAGGTTGGGAAGAAGGTTGAGATTTCTTACTATTACAACAAATACCATTCTCTTTTGTGCATTTATCCAAGCCATTCGGCTTTGTAGGTATATCGTTTTTTTCACTTGAAACTGGTATATTCGGGGTAGGATGAATGATTTCAGTATTTACATTATTCGGTGATAGTGCTTTGTTCGATTTTTCTATATTCCTTATAAAAACAAAAAAACAAATGGTGAGTACAGATACTAAACCTAAAGAAGTAAAGAAGTTTTTTTTCATGTCATACAGGTTGAAATAAAATTTTATGATTTGATAATGAAGTAGTTTTTTTAAAAAAAAACTAATAAACGGTCAAAGTTACAAACCCATTTCCTTTTTTTCGCTTTACTTATCCAATATTGGTTTTATATTAACAAATGCCCCCAACTCAAGAATTTATTTAAACACAAAAGTGTCAGAAACAAAATAAATCGAATAAGTCTTTAACTTTGCCCATATATTATTTTTCGATAAAAATCAATCCAAACATGCTCGAAACGCGACAGTTGCAATTTAGCTACGACAAAAATGATACGCTAACTTTTCCCGATATTACTTGTGCACGAGGCGAACAGTGGCTCTTACTTGGTCAATCGGGCAGCGGTAAAACCACCCTACTCCATTTGCTCGGGGGCTTGTTGTCGCCTCAAAAAGGTCAAATCACAATCAATGACACAGACATCTCTATACTGAGGGGGGGGGCACTCGACCATTTTCGAGGGCAAAACATCGGCATTATTTTTCAAACAGCGCATTTTGTACGAGCTTTAACGGTCGAACAAAATCTTCTTTTAGCACAACAACTCGCGGGCAACAAACTAGATAAGGCATTGGTTCATAGTTTTTTACAAAAACTGAATTTAGGTCATAAACTAAAATCAAAACCCGATGAATTGAGCGTTGGTGAAGCGCAAAGAGCTAATATTGTCCGCGCCCTCATCAACAACCCCTCCGTCATACTGGCTGATGAACCGACCTCTGCACTCGATGACCGCAACGCGGAGGAAGTCATTCAACTTTTAGAAACACAAGCTAAAGAAGCCAACGCCACGCTCCTCATCGTCACGCATGATGGGCGTTTAAAAAACTATTTTAACAATCAAATTCAACTATGAATATACTTTCTCTTGCTTGGAAAAACTTAACGAACCGACCCCTCAGTATGTTGTTGACTTTGGTGCTGTTTGCGCTCGGTGTCGGCTTAACATCGCTTCTGCTGTTGTTGAACAAACAATTGACCGATAAATTTGAGAAAAACCTTGCGGGTGTGGACATTGTTGTGGGCGCAAAAGGCAGTCCTTTACAACTCATTTTGGCAAATATGTACCACATTGATGCACCAACGGGCAATATTTCGCTACAATCTGCAAAGCCATTTTTGAACCCACGCCATCCTTTGATAAAAAAATCAGTGCCTTTGTCTTTAGGTGATTCCTACAAAACGTATCGCATCGTCGGCACATTGCACGATTTTTTAGGATTGTACAATGCTGAATTAGCCGAAGGCAATTTGTGGAATGCCCCACTTGAAACCACCATTGGCGCGACCGTTGCAGAGCGCACAGGCTTGAAAATTGGTTCAAAATTCAACAGCAATCACGGTCTCGACGAAGGTGGCGGCGAACATGAAGAAGCCGCGTTCAAAGTCGTCGGCATTTTGAAACCCACAGGTACGGTCATTGATCAACTCATTTTGACCGCTACGCAAAGTATTTGGGCCGTCCATGAACACGCCCAAGCAGAACTATCGGGTGAAGGACATAGCGAAGGCACTCAAAACTCAAAACCCGAAACTCAAAACCCTGATTTAGACGATAGAACCGTCCTTTTACAAGCCGATTCGACACGTCAAATCACATCGCTACTCCTACAATTCAAAATGCGGAATGTCCAAACCTTGAATTTTCTACGCAATTTGAATCAAAATACGGATATGCAGGCTGCAACCCCTGCCCTTGAAATCAACCGTCTCTACGAAATGATGGGCGTTGGTGAAAAAGCCTTGCGGGCTCTGGCACTCCTTATAATAGTCGTTTCTGGTTTGAGTATTTTTATTGCATTATTCAACTCTTTGAAAGAAAGGAAATACGAATTGGCGCTCATGCGGGTCATGGGTGCCGGACGCAGCCGCTTGTTTTTACTTATCGTTTGTGAAGGTATCTTATTGAGTATCATGGGTTTCTGCATCGGTATCGCTTTGAGTCATGGCGCGATGCAGGTGTTGGCAAAATA
>JAYSQG010000200.1:0-7215 GCA_043721685.1 Saprospiraceae bacterium
AGGCGAGTTTTGGCATATCGGCATAGACAAACCAGTTGAAAATACTGAGGGGAGACCTTTGGAACGAATTGTCTCTTTGGACGGAAAATCATTGGCAACTTCGGGCAGTTATCGAAAATTCATCATGCTTGATGGGAAAAAATACAGCCACGAGATTGAACCTTCTACAGGTTACCCCATTCAACACAATTTAATAAGTGTTTCAGTGAAAGCTGATAATTGTACAGATGCCGATGCTTTGGCAACCGCTTTTATGGTTATGGGTTTGGACAAGGCAAAGGTTAAAGCGGTACAATTGGGTGTATCAGCTTTATTCATTATTCAAAACGAAAAGCAAGCATTTGAAGAAGTTCAAGTCGGCAATTTTTAATTTTTCACTTCTTCACCACAGGATTCGCCACTTTTACGACCACAAACACCACAAACGACGCCTTCTTTTTGCATAAAAGGGTTGTTGTTCGCGCATGTTCCCCTGAACGCACTATTTTTTTTGAAAATGAGGCGCACGCTGAATGAAGCAAAAGCGAACATGACAATTATGATGGATACAATGACAACAGTTATCATACGGTGTATTTTTTATTCATATAAAGTTACAAAAAAATAATGGCAATTCTAATCATTTTCACATTTATCGTCGGCTATTTCATGATAGCCATGGAACATCCCTTCAAATTAGACAAAGCAGCCTCCGCTTTACTGACGGGTGTTTTGTGTTGGGTTATATTGTTGGCGGGCTTGCCACAAATGCCTGCTTTTATGGAAGCATCTGCCAGTTTGCCGACAGATGCACATACCTTTATCGAAGGGAAACTCACTGAACATTTAGGCAATATTGCCAGTATTTTGTTCTTCCTTTTGGGTGCTATGACCATTGTGGAATTGGTAGATGTTCACGACGGCTTTCGTGTCATCACAGACAGAATTAAGACAACCAACCTCGTAAAATTATTATGGGTCATTTCTTTGGTGTCTTTTTTCCTATCATCCATTTTGGATAACATGACAACGGCAATTATCATGTGCGCCTTAGCCCGCAAACTCACCTCCAAAAAAGAAACGCTTTGGCTGTTAGGTGGCTTTATTATCATTGCTGCCAATGCTGGTGGTGCTTGGTCGCCTATCGGTGATGTCACGACGATTATGCTATGGATTGGTGGTCAAGTGACAACTTTTAATATTATGAAGGCTACGTTTTTCTCTTCATTAGTCAGTTTAATAGTACCGCTACTTTTAGCCAGTTATTTCATGAAGGGGCAAATTGAACCTATTGAAAAGCAGACAGAAGAAGAGGGAAATCAAGCGATTACGACACCTTCTGAAAAGTTGATGATGTTCGTACTGGGTGCTTTAGCTTTGTTATCCGTACCTGTTTTCAAATATTTTACAGGTATGCCGCCTTTTATGGGCATTTTATTGTCTGTCGGTGTTTTATGGTATGTAACTGAATTGATGCACCGCCGCAAAGAAGACGCTGAATCTGTGCGCCGTGAATATTCCGTAGCAGCTATGTTACATCGCATTGACACGCCGAGTATCTTGTTTTTCCTCGGTATTCTATTGGCAGTCAGCGCATTAGAGGTGTCAGGACATTTGCACCACATGGCAACTTTACTCGACCAAACTTTTGGGAATATCTACGTCATCAATACACTTATTGGTTTATTATCGGCAGTTGTTGACAACGTGCCACTTGTCGCTGCGTCTATGGGCATGTACGATATGTCTCATTTCCCGCCCGATCATGATTTTTGGAATTTATTGGCGTACTGTGCAGGCACAGGAGGGTCTATTTTGATTATTGGTTCAGCCGCAGGTGTCGCCTCTATGGGCATTTTGCGTATTGATTTTCTATGGTATCTAAAACGTATTTCTCTTTATGCCCTTGCAGGTTATTTAGCAGGTGTTGGAATGTATTATTTGGAACATTCATAAAAATAGAGAATTGTACAAAATACTGAGGGGGTACAAAGTTGTGTTAAAAACTTTGTACCCCCTCAGTATTTTGAATAATTAGTTGAAATAATTATTGCTGAATTTTATACAACATATTGATAATGAATAAGTTGTAAATTGACTGTTATCTATGTTACATAATTCGTATAAATAAAACTTTGTAATTCGCCAATCGTTTCTTTTTGTTCATTGACGGTTTCTTGAATCACATCCAATATGGAAATAATGTCAATTAATAAACCATTTTCAAAAACAGGCAAATATCGTACATTACTCGCCGCCATGAGTTTCATACAAAGCTCAATCGTGTCTTGCGGTTTCACATGAGGAATATCGGTGGACATAATATCGCCTACTGTAGTTTTAGAAGAATGTTTCTCCTTCAATATTACCTTACGGGCATAATCACGTTCAGTCATGATACCGAGATATGTTTCACCCTCCATAACAAGGACAGAACCCACGTTTTTTTCGGCCATAATTTTAATGGCATCTAACACAGAAGTCGTTGGAGGTACGCTGATGAAGCCATGCTTCTTTTTTTTCAGAATAGTTGAGACGATTTTCATATCATTATCAGTTTTGATTTGTGAAAAGAGAAGGATTAATTCGTATTTGGTGACGTTTGAGCATAAAGATATGGTTTTGGGTTTGAAAATCAAAATTAAATTTCAAATTTTAGCTTTAATTAAAAATGAATGAGAATCGTAAAAGTGTCAATTAGACATTTTTCGTTGCGTTTTAACCAGATTATCTGCTCTTCAAAATGGGAAAAAGGGTGCTGATAGCGATGTTTTTTCAAAAAAAAAATCCTAACCATAGGGTTAGGATTCAGCAAGGACACTATAAGAAACCATAATTATTTTCGGATACCTCAACACCTAATCATGCTTCATCAAACTTATAAAGTTTGAGATTTTCAATGATTTTGATGAGATTTTCGGCATATTGTTTATCTGTGGCATAACCCGCTTTTTCAAGACCATTTGCCCAACCCACATAATCTGTTTTACTCAAATATTGCAACTGTTTGTAGTGGTCTCGCATCAAAAGCAAGCTGTGGTCGCGGAAACTTTCCCAAGCGGAGCCATATTTTTTGAACTTATCATTTGGTGTATCATCTTTCATGACGACATGTGGCACGTTGCGATTGAATGTTTTGACACCGAAGTGATTGTTCGCTTTTTGGGTCAAACGGCTCTGTCCTGCGTCACTTTCAAGTAAACCTTGCGCAAGCGTGATGCTGACAGGAATTCCAAACTTCTGACGCTCTGCCTTTGCGACATTGATAAAGCGGCGCACATAATCCCAGCATTTTTCTTGTTTTGATTTAACCACAACAGGATTCGCTTTTTCAGGTGCTATAAAAATTGACACATTGTCGAAAAGGTTAGCTTCAGTTCCTCCTTTACTATACGCAGAAGGCGTTTCTACAGGTTTTACGGACGTATTATTAAGTGGCAATAACTCAACGACCCCCTCAGTACCACCGATTACTTGATAGTCTTTAGGGTCGTGGGTGGACTGCATAGCCTCGCCTATGGCAGCCGTAGCTATATTTTTTACATTTTGTTTGATGTTTTTTTCTTTGAAAGCCACTTGCTCCGCTTTCCCTTTTTGCAATTCGGTAACATCACCGAGAGAAAAATAAACATTTCGATTTGCAAAAATGTAAAAGACTAAAATCAAAATAACGACATTTAACCAGTTTTTTACGAAAAATGCTTTGATTTTAGTATTATCAATGACAAGTTGCCAATCTTTTTGAATGTCTTGTTGACGCTCGACTTGTCCAATTTGGATGTAGTTAGGTTGAGACATGATTAGATGTATTTTTATTTTATGTTAAACGCTCAATAACTTTGTTTTAAATAATAGCACAAATTTAACACAAAATGTTTTTATAAAACAAATTTTTTTAAGAAAAAAGCAACATTTTTTTTCATTGATAGAATCTTGAAGAGCCATCAATCATTAGGAATATTAGAACAAGTCGAAAATTTTATCAAAATAATACCTTCGTGTGTGAATTACACACTAACTTTGCTCACTTTAAGAAAACAGAGAGTCATTCATTCTAAATCAAACTACCAATGTTAATTATTGTAGATAGCGGCTCAACAAAAGCCGATTGGCAAATCATAAATGCAGACGGAAGCCGTGAATTACACACAACGATGGGTTTCAACCCCTTTTTTCACGATGAAGACCGCATTGAAGCAGAGTTAAACAAAAGTTTTGTTAAAGATGTCAATGTTGTGGAAGCAAAGAAAATTTATTTTTACGGTGCTGGCTGTTCAGACAAAATGCGTTGCGACATTGTCAAAAGAGGTTTGGAACGCATTTTTACAAATGCTGAAACCATTGCAGTTGAACACGATTTATTGGGCAGCGCACGTGCCACTTGCGGTTTGGAAGCTGGCATCGCTTGTATCATCGGAACAGGCTCAAATACTTGTTTATACGATGGCAAAGATGTGATTGACAATGTGTCAAACTTAGGTTATTTGTTAGGTGATGAAGGCAGTGGTTCTCATTTGGGCAAACTGTTGATACGTGCCTATTTTTATCGGGAACTACCCGATGATATGATTGAATTTTTTCATGAAGAATATGGCAATAACAAAAGAGTTATTCTCAACAAAATATATGGTGAATCACCTAATGTGTATTTGGCTTCGTTTGCACGGTTTTTCTCAAAACATAAAAGTCATTTTTATATTCAAAAATTGGCAAATGAAGCATTTGCTGAATTGACACGTCGTCACATTTTAAAATACGATGGCTGCCACAATGTCCCCATTCATTTTGTTGGTTCAGTGGCTTATCATTTTCAAGATATTTTGAAAACAACACTTGAAGAACACAATTTGAGTTTAGGTGTTGTGATTCAAAAACCCATTGATGCGCTTGTGGATTTCCACTTGAAAAACATCAATTTGACTGTAAATTAGTCAACCAATTAATTTGACAATAGACCCCTCAGTAATTTTTAATTTTTATCAAAACGAGGTGGCTATTCACAATTTATTTATATGACAAAGACAATTAAGCGCATAGCTGTTTTTACTTCGGGTGGTGATGCCCCAGGCATGAATGCAGCAATTCGTGCCGTCGTTCGGACGGCAATTTACAACGACCTCCACGTTTTTGGTGTCGAACGTGGCTACCAAGGTATGATTGAAGGTAAAATCAAACGCCTTGAAACAGGAGATGTCGGCAATATCATCCAAAGAGGCGGTACGATACTGAAAACCGCTCGTTCTATGGAGTTTATGACGCCTGAAGGACGTGCTAAAGCCTATGATTCGCTTTTAGCATTTGACATTGATGCGTGTGTGGCGATTGGTGGAAATGGTACATTTACAGGTGCTAAACTCTTTTCAGAGGAACATGATATACCTTTTATCGGTGTACCCGGAACGATTGATAATGACCTTTATGGTACAGATTTGACCATCGGATTCGACACTGCTATCAATACAGCAATGGAAGCGGCGGACAAAATACGAGATACGGCTTATTCGCACAATCGCTTGTTTTTTGTTGAAGTGATGGGTCGTCATGCGGGTTTCATAGCCCTTCATTCTGCCATCGGTTCAGGTGCAGGCGGTGTAATGATTCCTGAAAATAAATATGACATTGATGACCTCGTTTTGCACCTCAAAAAATCGGCAAAACGGAATAAGCCGTTTGGCATCATCATCGTAGCGGAAGGCAGCAAAGAAGGCGGTGCAGCAGAAGTCGCCAGAATGGTAAGCGAGCGCATCGAAAATTATGATACCAAAGTCACTGTAATTGGACATTTACAGCGTGGCGGTTCGCCCACATGTATTGACCGAGTTTTAGCCAGCCGCTTAGGTTATGAAGCCGTTAACGCGCTGTTGGCTGGTCATTCCAACGAAATGGTGGGTATTTTGAACAATGATTTGTCATTCACGTCATTTCAAGATGCGATTACAAAAGAAAAAAAGGTCAACGATTCATTGATGAAGATGGCGCAGATATTGGCGTTGTAACATCTCTAAAGACTTTTTTAGATTCAATACAAGGGCTAATTTGCTGATTTTATCAGTAAATTAGCCTTTTTACTGAGGGGTGTTTTCTTTTGTTTCGCCATTTGCTATAAAACATTAATTTTGTGGGTAAAACAAAAATGATGTTAAACGGTTCTATTTTATACACCAGCATACAGAATTCACTATGATTTATTGTCCAAAGTGCCATACACAACTTGTAGAAGACGCCAAATTTTGCCACAATTGTGGTACGCATATTGATATTGCTTTGGCTGATTGCCCTTCTTGTGCTAAAAAAAATCCAGCTGATGCACGTTTTTGCTATGGTTGCGGCTCGCCCATGACCCCTATAGTTTTGTCAAAACCCGAAGTTCAAAACTCAAAATATGATTTTCAGAACCTTGATGTCTTAGAAGAACAAGTAAAATCTCTGTTTTTTGAAGAGGTCAAACGTTTAGCCGCTTGGATTGCACCCGACAAAGTGGAAGAATATCTCAAAACCGTCATCACGACCAACTTCTATCAAACAGTTGACCGTCGTTCAAAACAAATTGCAGATGAATTTTCGGAGTTAAATTTTAACAAAATGACCCCCTCAGTATTTCACCTCGAAAAACAGTTGGAAAATGCCGTATCGAGCCTTGCGTTATATCACATAGTTTATAATTGCAAAGAGATAAGCCCAACCATTTTGTCTGAAAAAATAATGAAATATGAACGTGCCGTCAGAGGCAATGTGGATCTAAAACAGTTGATTTTCGATTACCTCGAATTGGCTTCTGAAAAGGAAAGGGTTTACACTGATTTTGTTAAAATGCCTTTCAATACGCTTCAAAATGCGGCTAAAAACTTCGTTTTTGCTGCAAAAGATGAATTTATTTTCCTCATCAGCGACTCCACTTTTCTCGGAAGCGGTAAAGAAGGCTTTGCCATAACAGAGTTTGGCTTGTATTGGAAAGCGCCTTTAGAAAAACCGCAAAAAATATATTTTCACCACATCGCACGACTTGAAAAACATAAAACATGGCTCAAAGTCAACAATCGTTTTTTCAATGTCAACCCTTCACTAAATATCAAAATGCTTTTCCTTTTGGAAAAATTGAAAAATATTTATTCGGATTCTTAGGAACGCTAAACATTCCTTTTTTGTCATTCTGAGGAAAATCACCATAAAAAAATGGTGCTTAAAACGGAATGAACAATGTACTAACGTTGGCAGGGTTCGCAACCCTGCCAACGT
>JAYSQG010000201.1:0-3402 GCA_043721685.1 Saprospiraceae bacterium
AACCGGGCAAAGAATTCGGCTTAAAAGCAAATTGAGCGCGGTAGCCTTGTAACTCGTCTTCAATCCCATCTGCAAAAACGGGCATCAACAAATTGTTTCTGCTAAAACGCAAACCTCTTTTGTCTTGCAAAGACAGCGAAACATTTAGTCCGTTTATGAGGACAAAGGTATGCTCTTCCAAAATAACAAGATTGTATAAATGCGAACAATTGTTCTGTAAAATGTTAATAGCCAATTGATTCGACATATCTCTCACAACTGTGGTCAAAAAAATCTAATCAGATAAAGCAGCTTTATTCACAACTGGATTGGCATACATTTCCAAAAAGCATTGTTTTGACTGTTGAACTTGGGCATCCACCTTTTTTGCCATTCTTTCTTCAAAAGCCTGTTTATCGCTTTGCGAATACAGTGAAGTATATTTTTCCGTATTGTACAATAAGTCGTAAGCAATATATTTGCTGGGCCACAACTTGTAATTGCTAATGATTTGTTTATCAATGATTTGTGCTATTGCTTTCACTAATTGATTGGCATTTTCTATGTTTGCAATGCTGTCCAATTCGGTATCAATCACATCACCTGCATGAAAATGAATGTGTTTCTTTTGACCTAAAAGGCCGTTCAAAATCGAGTTAAAGTCTTCTTTTTCATGTTTGACATAGACTTCCTTATTTATTTTTGCCAATAATTCAGGTAATTTGAGCGAATCCGTTGGGTCATATTCGTAAGAAATAGAAACGGGAACTATGCGCATTTTCTTAAAATAATCAGCCAAATTTTCCTTTTCAGCCGCCATTGAAAGCATTTTCAAAATGCCCGGATTCGTGGCATCGTTGCCATCTTTTGTCCTGCCTTCGCGCTGTGCAATCCAAACGGAACGGTTTTCAATCCTCAACAATTCTTGAATGTATTCAGACATCAGCCTTGAACTTTGCAACATCTCACGCGGCGACAAACCCCTCAGTACCAAGAAGTTGCGATTTATCTTAGCGATTGTATTCAAAAAAGGGATTTTCACTAAGTTATCTCCAATCGCAGAAGCGGTCAAAATCAAACCTTTTTCGTGTAAAATGTAGTTCAACAACGAAGTATCTAAGAAAATATCTCTGTGGTTTGAGATAAAGAGATAAGAAGTGTTTTTATCCAATTTGTCAAAACCAGAGCTTGACAAACCGTCAGAACTTTGTTTTAGTATTTTTTGCAAGCCTAAATAAGCCACATTGCCTTGAAAGTCTTGTGTGCTGTGAACTTGAGTCAATATGTCCGTCCGTTCCGCTTTTGTTTTTTGGGGATATATGAATTGCATGACGGTATTCATCATGGGGTCGTGCATGATTGATTTTATAGCGTCGTTCACTTCTTCGTCATGGTAGGGACGGATGGCATCAAATTTAGAATTCATAAAAAGATATTAATTTAAAAAATGGCTTTGTTTTGGGTGCAAATATAGACACAAAATCCCTGCAAAACGGCGGTTCTGCAAGGATTTTTAGCTTCTATACTGAGGGGGTGCTTACAAAATCCCTTTTTGCTTCCCACCATCAACTCCTTTGATAAATTTTATCAAACCTGCTAAATACGTATCTTGGTCGTCATACATGCACATGTGTCCACCATTCGGGCAGAGTAAAAAACTGCCATTTTTGACTTCTTTTGATATCCATTCCATGTGTGCTGGGTCCATCGTATCATGTTTTGCACCGATGACCAATGTGGGAACAGTTAAGCTTTTAAGTTGTGCTTTCACATCCCATTTTTCTAATTTTCCAGAAATACCAAACTCACTGGGTCCTTGCATGGTGACATAAAGGGATTGATTCATTTTGCCTAAAGAACGTGTCATCGGTTCTGGCCAAGCATCCAAAGGCAAACGGCAAATATGGGTTGCGTAAAAATGCGGCATCAGCAATTCCATATATTTTGGATTTTCAAAATCCCCTTTTGCTTCAATCTTGCGAATGGTGTCCAAAACCTTGGCATCCATTTGTTTTGCTAAAACATCGTTGGCGTATTTAGCGTAATCTGTGGCACTTGCCATCATGTTTGAAATGACCAAACCTTTAAGGTTTTGTTGATATTTCAAGGCATATTCCATTGCCAAAATGCCGCCCCATGAATGTCCTAACAGATAAAAATTGTCTTTCGTGAGGTTCAAGGTTTTGCGCACTTGTTCCACTTCATCAACATAGCGAGCCAAATCCCAAAGAGCCGTGTCTTTTGGATTGTCTGAAATACCACAACCGAGTTGGTCATAATAGATGATTTCGAAACCTTCTGCGGGTAAAAAGCTTTCAAAACACTCGAAATACTCGTGTGTTGCGCCCGGTCCGCCATTGAGTAAAAGCAGTTTTATTTTTGGATTATTGCCAAAAGATTTAGTCCAAACATTGAATTTTCCTTTTGGTGTTTCGATGGGAATGACTTTCACACCTCCTGTTTTAACGCCTGTTTCAGTGCTTTTAAAATAGTCTTGAAGGGACATTGTTGTAGAAGTCTCCATGCAAGAAGTCATCAAAAAGAGGACACACAAAGAGAGCATAAAACCGATATTTTTAAGCGTTTTCATTATGAATTGATTTTAGAAATGAAGAATGATAGATGATTAATTTGGTCTATTTGAAACGAATTGTCTCGCCTAAACCTGCATAAAGATAATCGGTTTTATAGATGTCTATCAATATTTTAAAAACCAAATGTCTTGTGCAATGAATAAACCTACTAAATTCATTTTTGCCATTTTTGAACACTAAATTTTTAAAAAATACTGAGGGGGTGGTTTGCACATTTGTTAAAATGAGCAAACCACTTAAATGCCTAAAATAATGATTTACAAGTACTTATGAAAAAGCCGAGTAAAGACCTGAAAAGTCACCTGTTGCTTTCCAATCCATTGCCTCGCCTTTGTCATTGAACACCCAATGAAAGGTCATGGCTGTGTGGAAAGGCTTATTGGTACTCAATATAATACCATCGTGGATGACCTCATTTGTCACTTTATTGCCCTCTTCGCTGAAATTAGACGGCTCAAATTTGGTCGTTTGTGTCATTGACCCAAGTTTTGTGAAATACTGGATAGCTTCCTGTTTCCCCTTATATTTCCCAGCAAAAGGAACTATTGAGGTATCTGTGGTATTGAAAAGTGAGACATCGTCGCTGAATTTTGCGAGTACGCCTGGTATCACCATCAGCAATAAAACGGGCGGGTTCAAACTTTTGGAAACTGACATGCTTCGGAATGTCCATGATGAATTTTTGTATCTCCGCTTTGCCTTTGCATGAGCGCATCAAAGGGCTTTCTGTCGCGTCCCAAGTGGCATTCTCATCAACTAAAGCGAGTAAACCTGCGACATCGCCTTTGCCAAATGCGTCATAACCTGCCATGATGATTCCTGTATTCGG
>JAYSQG010000202.1:0-8935 GCA_043721685.1 Saprospiraceae bacterium
CAAAAAAAAGTAAACAAAAAAAAAAACGCCGCAAACCAATCAAGGCTTGCAGCGTTTTTTTTTTAGTAAAACGTCTATTCTACTTTCAACACGTACTTATTTTTCTTACCATTTTCGACCATTACAAAACGGTCTTTCAGCAATTGTTCATCGTTCACAACAAACTCATGTGTCGTGATTTTTACTTTATTGACCGATATGGCGTTGTTCTGAATCGCTTTACGTGCCTCCGTTTTGGATTTCAAAATCGTCGTTTTTTCAGCCAACAAATCTGTAATATTGATGCCTTCCGCTAAATCTGTTTTTGAAATCGTAAAAGTGTCAATTTCGTCTGCAATCATCGCCAATTCTCCGACAGTCATACCCCTCAGTATTTCGGCGTCAGATTTACCAAAAAGGATGTCGCTCACCTTCAAAACCGACTCATAATCCGCTTGCGAGTGAACCCGAACGGTCAATTCTTCTCCCAAAATACGTTTCAATTCGCGTGGATTTTCGGCGTATTCTGCTTCTAACCCTTCAATTTCAGCTCTTGATTTCAAGGAAAAATAGCGCATAAACTTCGGCAAATCCCTATCATCGGCATTTATCCAAAATTGGTAAAACTTATAAGGCGAGGTCATATTAGCATCGAGCCAAATATTGCCTTTTTCCGATTTTCCAAATTTAGAACCATCGGCTTTAGTCAACAAAGGCGTTGTTATAGCATACGCTTTTTTGTCTAAATTGCGGCGAATGAACTCCGTTCCTGATGTGATATTGCCCCATTGGTCACTCCCTCCCATCTGCACGATACAGTTTCTATCCTGATAAAGGCGTTGAAAATCATAGCTTTGCAACAACTGATAACTGAATTCTGTGAACGAAAGTCCTGTTTCAAGCCGTCTTTTCACCGATTCTTTTGACAACATATAACTGACCGTTATCGTTTTGCCGACATCCCGTAGGAAATCGAGGGCGTTCATGTCTTTATAAAAATCGTAGTTATTGACAAAGATTGCGGCATTTTCGCCTTCAAAATCAAGGAATTTACGGGCTTGTTCCATCTGAAAAGCCAAATTATTGTCCAATTCATCACCCGTTTTCAATTGCCGTTCCGTATCTTTTCCTGAAGGGTCGCCAATTCTACCCGTCGCACCACCAAAAAGCATGATGGGACTATGACCTGATAATTGCCAAAATTTGAGCAACATTATTTGCACATAATTGCCAATTGTCATACTTGGTGCCGTTGGGTCGAAACCAATATAGCCCACAACGCCCTCTTTTTTCAAGGCTTCTTCTACGCCTGGCGTTACATCATGCAACATACCACGCCATGTCAATTCTTCTAAAAAATTCATTATCAATGTTTTATGATTTATTATTTCATAAAAAAACACCCCCTCAGTAAAAAGGTGTTTTTCGAGCCGCAAATTTATATTTTTTTGACACGAATTTCACGAAGATGTTTGTAAATCAAATCTCTAAGGCTGCTATTAAACCTCCTCTCTGTATTTCAGAGCAACAATAAATAATTTTGAAACGTATAAATACAAAAATTCATCTTCTAAATAATTACAAAAATGAAAACCTCCAAATGGACTGTTTTGTTATTCTTAATGCCTCTTTTTTTATTAAGTGCTTGCGTTGAGAAACCTATTGATGTTAAGCCACGAACATTAACACTCCCAATTTCTAATTTATGGCAATGCCACAACGACGCTAAATGGGACAGCACCAAAATCGTTGATAAACTTGTAGGTCAATGGAAATGGCGTTATACAACGGCTGGTAGTGAGCCTAATTTTGTAGATAGCACACAAAACTTAGGGCTTGTTATTGACTTCAAAACAAATGGCATACTCAATGTCTTAAAAAATGACACCCTCATTCAAACGGCTACTTGGAAAGTTAAAAAAAACTTTGACATATATTTTAGTGTTCAAACACAACCTCAAATCTATGATCTTAAAGGTGTAATATTGTTTTGCAACGAATATGTCGTATTCAACGAGAGTCACAAAGATGCTTATGATAGTTATTTCAAACGAAAATAATGCTGCCTTTTGATATATTTGCACCATGAATTTTCCATTTTTTATAGCTCAACGAGTAGCGGCAAGCGGGCAGAAATCTTTTGCACGCCTTATTATACGCATTGCGATAGTTGCAGTCGCTTTGAGCATCGCTGTCATGATTATTGCGACCTCGCTCATCAAAGGGTTTAAGTCTGAAATCAGTGCTAAAATGTTTGGTTTTTGGGGGCATATCCACATTACGTCGGTGCAACAGACGACGACTTATGAACCCATTCCAATTTTAGCCGACCAGCCATTTTTGTCAAAATTGCGGAATATCAAGCACGTTCCGCTTGTAGAACCCGATTTTTGGGACAAAATGAAAGGCAATACGGTCACAAAAGGTGGTATTCATCATGTGCAAGTCTATGCCACCAAAGCGGGTATCATCAAAACCAAAGACAATTTTGAAGGCATTGTTTTGAAAGGCATTGGAGCAGATTTCGATTGGTCTTTTGTAGAAAAAAGCCTTGTTGAAGGGCGAAAAATCAATATCTGCAATACGGATTCCTGCCATGACATTTTGATTTCGCAATCAACGGCAAATCGTTTGGAGATTAAAACAGGTTCAAAATTCATTGTACATTTTGTGCAAAACAATGTTCAGGAACAACGGCTTTTTGAGGTTTGTGGCATTTATAAAACAGGTTTGGAGGAATACGACAAAAAATTTGCGCTTGTGGATATTGCCCATATCCAAAATCTTTTGGGTTGGACAAAAAATCAAGTTGCTGGTTTTGAGGTATTTACAGACGACTTAAAAGACTTACAAAGCATCAACGAATACGTTTATAATGATTTGATTAGCAACGATTTAACTTCTCAAACAATTCGCCAAGAAGAACCCGCTATTTTTGATTGGCTCGACTTGCAAGATGTGAATGAGCAAGTCATTTTGATACTCATGCTCGTTGTTTCCATCATCAATATGGTCACAGCGTTGCTCATTTTGATTTTGGAAAGAACGAATATGATTGGCACGCTCAAATCGCTTGGCACAACAAACGGACGGATTCAACGGATTTTCCTCTACTACGGTTCAATCATCATCGTCATCGGTTTGACAATTGGCAATGTGATTGGACTTGGTTTGTGTTGGTTGGAACAAAAATACAAATTCATACATTTGTCAGAAGTGGATTATTACCTCAGCTACGCGCCTATTCAGTTTGATTTTTGGACAATTTTGATTTTAAATATCGGTACGCTGATTATCACGACTGTGTTTTTGATATTGCCGACGTTTATGGTTTTGTCTATTTCACCTGTGAAGGCGATACGATTTAAATGATTTTTCTTTGGAAAAAGTCTGATTATAGTTTAATTTTGTTGAAAATAATAAAATCATGTCAGAAGCTATATTCGCTGCAAAGCCTAAAAAAACACCTGTAAAACCACGGTTGGTTTCGCTTGAAGCCTACTATGTGGCTGAAGAAAAATCATTTGAAAAAAACGAATATCATAACGGAATCATTGTAAAAATGGCAGGAGGAACATACAATCATGGCAGTTTAGCTGTAAATGCAAGCACTCTTTTAAATATTTTTGTTGAAGAAAACGACCTCGATTTTCGGGTCAACGGCAGTGACCTTAAAATTAGAATCGAGGAATACAATAAGATTGTTTATCCTGATGCTTTGGTCATTAGTGAAGGACCTATTTACTTTAACGATAGAAAAGATACCATTACAAATCCTATCCTTATTGTCGAAGTACTGTCAAATTCAACAAAAAACTATGATAAAACAACCAAATTTGAAATGTATCGCACTTTGGCGAGTTTTAAAGAGTATGTTTTGATACATCAAGACCGCAAACATGTTTCTGTTTATTCTAAACAACCCGATGCGACTTGGATTTTAAGAGATTATGATGGCGATGATGCAACCGCTACATTGTATCATATTGAGCAATGTCCTTTACCTTTGAAAAGACTGTATCGCGGTCTAACATTATAAAATATCCTACCCTTTCTTATGAAAATACGCTGGTTATTTCACCGTATTCTTTTTGTTTTCAAACAAACACCAAAACGTGTTTGGCGACTTTTGTCGTTTAATAATCATCGTTTTTACAAAATATACCCCCCCTCAGTAAAAAGGCAAATTTTTGGTCTTTTGTTGGCTGATTTGTTTTTTTTCTTTGATTTTTTTGAAATATTGGGCAATTTATTCTCACCTAATTCACGTCTTTTGACAGATATTGAAACTGAAAGAGGACGTGAAATGTTTGGCAATACCATTGATTTTAAATTAGTTATGCACGACAAGCGTTCTATCCCCGTTCGTCGAGGCATGGCTCATGCTTATGTGACGTTTAATACCATCAACTCATGGCGACCCGTTCGAGCAGATATTTTTGTCCATGAATTGACACATGTTTGGCAATATCAGCAATTTGGTGCGGGTTATATAGCGGCAGCCTTAGCTGCACAAGGGACACCTGCGGGTTATAACTACACTTATACTGAGGGGTGGCATCACGGCTCTTTTTTTGATTTGAATGCAGAACAACAAGCTGATTTTATTCAAGACCTTTACTTAAGACGAAAAGGTTTTTATCCGCAATGGTTTTCGCAAATTCATGTTATGGGAAGCGGTGTGGATAAACGGTTTTTGGAAGAAATGTTGAGTTAGCAAGAGATTTACAAAATCTTAAAGATTTTGTAAATCTGTAATTCAATCACAAAACTAATTTTGAAACGTTTAAAATTCGCTTAAATTCGCCCAACTTTTAAAGATTTGAAATGATAAAAATTCTCGATAAATATTTAGTCAAGTCGTTTATACCGCCTTTTTTTGTCTCATTCGGCATCGCTTTGTTCGTGCTGATGATGCACTTTTTATGGCTGTATATTGATGAGATGATGGGCAAAGGTTTGGGTATTTTAGAGTTAATGGAGCTCCTTTTCTATCTAACAATCGTCCTCGTGCCACAAGCCTTGCCCATTGGCGTTTTGATTTCGACCGTGATGGTGATGGGGAATTTGGCAGAACGTTATGAATTATCAAGTTTCAAATCTGCTGGCGTTTCCCTGTTTCGCGTCATGCGTCCTTTGATGGTGGCTGTTAGTTTGATAACCGTTTTTTCATTTTTTACATCGGAAGTCCTTATTCCATGGGCAAATTTGAAATTTTATTCCCGTTTTTATGACATTCGGAAGTCCAAACCCACCGTCTCTTTTCAAGCAGGTGTTTTTAATGACGAATTTCAAGAATATACATTGCGTATTGGTAAAAAAGGAACTGATGGCACAAGCATCGAAAATGTCCTAATTTATGGCAATAAAAACTTCAATGCGAACCTCGTCAATCAAACATCTGCGAAAACAGGTGAGATGATGACGACACATGACAAGCAGTTTATTGTCATGAATTTGTACGATGGCATTCAATATCAAGAGACAACTGGGCAAAATGGCACGAATGCCAAAAACTACCCTTTTGTACGGGTTAAGTTTAAATCGTGGCAAAAGTATTTTGATTTATCAGAATTTGACCGACGCAAAACAGATGAAGGGTTGTTTAAAAACAATCAAAAAATGTTGTCCAGTCGTGAACTTTTCAATGCGATGGACTCTATTCAGCGAGTCGGTTATACTTATGGAACGGATTTGTTTAGGGGTTTGCAAACCAATTTTACGCCTTGGCGAACAAAATTTCTGACTTTTACCAAAACAGATACGGCTATTATACAAAATTTCAATGCGGTTCAACCTCAAACGTCCCCTTCCGTATCAAGCGAAAGTCAAGCGGCTGACATAAAAACGAAAGGGCAAGCAACGTTGGATTCATTTAACAATTCGGCTTTGGCAGGTACACCTTATAATGGGAAAGCATTAGCGATTGCTAAAAAAGATACATTTAACAATAAATTTTTAAAGCCTAATTTCTACGCTGTTTTGACCGATACAGGCTTGCCCAGATACGAAAAAGAGAACTTTTTGAATCGATCCGTGGTGCAGATTGAAAATGTTAAGAATCAAATAGAGAATACCTTACGACAAGCAAAGTTGGTGAATGAATCACGCGACAAGTATGTCTATGAGTTCAATTTGAAGTTTACGTATGCCCTTGTGTGCTTCATTTTTCTATTTATCGGTGCGCCTATGGGTGCTATTGTTCAAAAAGGAGGGTTTGGCTACCCTATTTTGGTCGCCATCGTCTTTTTTATGGTCTTTATGATTTCAATGATTTATGGCAAAAATTTGAAAGATGCGGGTTCGATTTCACCTGTTACCGCTGCTTGGGTGCCTATTGTTATTTTGATTCCGATAGCTATTCTGTTGACTTTTAGGGCTGTGAATGACTACAAACTTTCGCCTGCTGTATTCGATAAATATGGTAAGAAAATTATTGAATTGTTGAATATTAAAAAACGATTTGCTAAATTGAAAGCATGAGAAAAGCGGTTGTTTCAAATGATGTTTCAAGTTTTTAGTTCCGAATATTATTTTTTTTGAAAGCATTTATGTACGAGGAACTTCAAAAGTTCCACGAACATGGAGTCAATATCCACGACGACTATGTTAAAAATTATAGAAAAGAACAGCCTGTTTTTTGCTTTGTACATCATCAGCTTTTTCGTTGTCTTTTTTAGCGAACTGAATAAACCAATGTTGGAAACAACGCTGTATTTTAGTGCACATCGCACTGCATTAGGCGATTCTTTTTTTTCATATTGGACGCTTTTAGGTGAGGCTTATCCCTACTTCATAGTGGTTCTTTTTTTCTATTTTTATAAAAAAGACAAGCAAAAAACACTCAAAATTGCTGTTACAGGTCTTATTATCCTCGTCGTTGCGTTTCTTTTAAAAGAAATATTTGAGTCACCTCGTCCTGCCGCCGTTTTAGAAAATTTGGGTTTAGACTGTACTTTTAACTATGTGGCAGGCATCGAAATGCACAAAGGCGCAACGAGTTTTCCATCAGGTCATACAGCAAGTGCGTTTGCGTTGTGGGGTTTATTGGCTTTTCAATTTTCACGATTTAGAATTATACAATTTGGCTTGTTTTTAACCGCTTTTTTAGTCGGTTTATCAAGGGTTTATTTGGCACAACATTTCCCCCAAGATACCTTATTTGGTTCTGCCATAGGCATCAGCATTGCCCTCTGGGTTGAATACTATTTTAGCAAAAAGAATACTTCAACTCAACAAGAACCCCCTCAGTAAAAAGCCGGTTTTTATTGACTTTCATCATATTTTTGCTTAAAACCACTCCCTTTCATCGCATTTACAGTCGTATTGTGTATGAAATATCTATATGATTGAGTATCTTCACGAATCAATTTTGATTTTCACAACTTCCACTTTTAAGAATTATAATGACGACTGCAATTATTGGTACAGGCACAACATTACCCGAATTAGTAATAAAAAATGCGCACTTTTTGAATCATGCTTTTTACGACGCGAACGGCTTTAAAAACGCTTAAAAATGCGGGTTTAAACGCTTCTGATTTATCAGGTATTATTGTAGCGCACAATGCGGGCAATTGTTATTTCCACATGAACGGCAGAGAGGTTTATAAATATGCGACGCAATGGTTGCCTAAAGTCATAGAAAAAGCCTTAAATAAAGCCAATCTGTCTATTGAGGATATTGACATATTTCTGTTTCATCAAGCCAATGCTAAAATGCTAGAAGCTATTGCTAAGAACTTGGGACGTTTGTACGACAAAGATTATGCTTTTTTTGAAGGAAAAGTACCGAGCACAGTTCAGTTTTTAGGCAATACCTCAGTTGCGACTATTCCGACCATGTTGGATTTGGTTTTGAAAAACGAATTGGGCGATTTCACTATTCAAAAAGGACAAAAGGTGGTCATGGCTTCCGTTGGCGCGGGTATGCACTGCAATGCTTTGGTGTATGAATTTTAAAAGCTTTTTTTAAACACATAGTTAGATAGGCTGCTTCACATGGAAAACATAAGGTTTTGTTCTTAAAACGCTATGTTTTCTATGTGAAGCAGCCTATCTAACTATGTGTTGAGCCGAAATTTTAGGCTTTTTGTATCAAAAGTTACCCCTCCCGACTGTTTCGGGATGTTCCATCAGTATTTTTGAGGTTTTTTGCTTTTCCATGTAAAAAATCAAAGCAACCTTCCTATCCTATCCATCACTTCTTTTGAGCTGATGACAGGAAATACTTCAAAGTCAACAATGTCCACCCAATTGGCTATCCATTTGTCTATCAATGCCTTATCATCTGTCTCCATGATTTGAAAACAATGCTGCAAGGTATCATCTACCCAACTGGAAATGTAAGTCAATCCCTCTGGTGCCAAACGTCCTTCTGCTTGAAATCGGCGATAAACAGGCAAGGCATCTTGATTTTTATAATGTTCAACAATCATGTAAAGCATAACAAATTGATTGAGTTTATAATTGTCAATTAGGCTTAATTACATTTCGTAGGATTCGATTTAACAAAATACCGTTTATACTTTTTAGATTTTGGATCCATACAACCTTCCAAATTCAGTATCTCTACTTTTCTAAAATCAATCGGCTGCCCTTCGCTTTGCATAGCGATAAAACCCGTTGACAGCAATTTACCATCTTGTTTGATTTTAGGATCATAACCATTTGCCACTCCGCCGCCAATTTGAGGTTTTGAGTATTGCAAAACCGTATCGCCATTGATGATATGTGTAATCAGTGAATCGCCCAAAACAATCATTTCCGCACGCACCCATTGTTCCCCTTCGTAAGTTTTTGAGGTAGATTCAATACAATGACGTGGGTCGATTTTGCCTTTATACACGACATCCGTACCTGGTGAACACATATTGCCCGTCGGACGTGGTTTACCATCGCCTAAACCTGCCAACAATTGAAACTCGACGGAAATAGGCCAGTCTTGTTCTTTAGG
>JAYSQG010000203.1:0-4100 GCA_043721685.1 Saprospiraceae bacterium
TGGTATCAGCCATGACCCGATTGATGCTGACGGGCTTTCTGACAGGTCACGCAATCAAATTACTTTCTTGAATTTAGCAGTCAATTGGTCTCGTTTTTATGTGAAAATTTTAATTTTCAATATCCCAAGACGTGAGAAAGCCAAATTGATAGAAACCCAATTTATTGATGCCTTTTGTGAAAAATATGGTCATAATCCACGTGGTAATCTTGATTAATGACATTTAAAATAATCAAACGGCTCTAAACAATCCTTGCACCGCATCAGCGACTTACAAGCCGTCGAACCAAATTCACTCAATAATTCCGTATTTTCAGAGCCACATTGTGGGCAAGGTACTGAGGGGTGGTCTTGAAACAATAATTTATCAATTCGGGCTTTCGCAACAGGCGGTGCGATGCCGTAATCTCTTAGTTTTTGTTTGCCCGATTCTGTCATCCAATCCGTTGTCCAAGCGGGACTTAACACTTCTGTGACTTTTACTTTTGGAAAACCTTGTGCCAACAATTCAAATTTTATATTGGTCGCAATAACGCTCATGGCAGGACAACCCGAATATGTTGGCGTTATAATCACTTCAATCAAACCATCATTTTGAATATGAATATCTCTCACAATACCCATGTCTAAGACCGTCAGAACAGGTATTTCTGGGTCAGAAACGTTTTCTAAAATCGTTAAAATGCGCTCTTTCAAGGTCTCGTTATTCATCATTTATCATTCATATTTCATCATTACTACCACGCCATATTCGGGTACGCCCGTTGCATAAACTGCATTTCTGCTAAGATATAGCCCAAATACTCGGTATGCCGCCCTTGTTTACCGCCTTTTTGCATGTAATTGGCAGTTGGTTTTGTCAAGGTAGCTTCTGCTAAAATGTCATTTATGTTTTTGTCAAAAGTTGCTTTTATGCTTTCTAAATCCACACCGACCCCCTCTGTATTTGCCCAATTATCGAGGTCGTCGGCTATCAATGCTTCTCCTGAATACGTCCACAAATTATCAACCGCCTTTTGCGCCCGTTCATGACTTTCTTCTGTGCCATCGCCCAAACGTATCAACCATTCGCTTGACCAACGCAAATGATAGGTCAATTCCTTCACCGCTTTTTCTGAGACACCCCTCAGTATATCGTCCTTTGAAAGCACTAATTTTTCATAAAAAGGCAGTTGAAACGCTGAAAAAAAGAACTGCCGCACAACGGTATCTGCAAAATCACCATTGGGTTGTTCGACAAGCAAGAGGTTTTTGAAATCATATACATCACGTAAATAGGCGATGTCGTCCTCTGTTTTGCACCTAAACGTTGGCAGGGTTTCAAACCCTGCCAACGTTGAATTATGCACTTCGGCAGCGTATTGATAAAGGCTTCGGGCTTGCCCTACGAGGTCGAGCGCAATGTTCGTCATGGCAATATCCTGTTCCAAAACAGGGCCATGTCCGCACAATTCGGAAAGCCGATGTCCTAAAATGAGGGCATTGTCGGCGATGCGGAGGGTATAGTCAAAAAGATTTTTTTGCATTTTTTTATAATATCAAATATCAATTAACGAATGTAAAATGTAAAAGTCATAGAGCAGTCGCATACTTTTACATTTTACAGTTTACATTCCTTGTTCATTATTTTACATTCACTTAGATATTTTTTATCCCTTCGGGCAACTCATAAAAAGTCGGATGTCGATACGCTTTGTCACGTGCGGGTTCAAAAAGTGGATCGCTGTCAGCAGGGTCGGAAGCGGTGATGTGCTTGGATTCGACGACCCAAATAGACACACCTTCTTGCCGTCGGGTGTAAACATCTCGGGCATTTTCGATTGCCATCGTTGCGTCGGCGGCGTGTAGTGAACCCACGTGTTTGTGGTCAAGCCCTTGACGACTGCGGATAAAAACTTCCCAAAGGGGCATTTCTTGGTTGGACATATTTTTATAAATTGATTTTATGAGCAAATTTACGGTTTTTGAGCTACGAATGGGGCTGATTTTACGAATTGACGAATTGGGATTCTTTAATAGAGTTACACTTATTTCAAAAAAGAATCCCGCAGTACCGTAGCCGCTTTAAAATGTGGATGCTTTTGTACAGCCAAAATACCCTCAAGCAGCGTTTTAAGTTCTTTAGCCTTTACGGGATATTGTGCCGCATAACACAAGGCTAAATTCCACTCATTTCGTTTTTTATAAAATACGGCATTGGGGTCATCAACGATGGATTTAAAGCAGGCAGCGGCTTTATCGTATTGTTTGAGTCTGAAATAAACAAGACCTAACATCTCTTGTTGGGTATTGCCCGTTGGCAGTTTTTGAAGCAATGTTAATGCTTTCGCATAATTTTTTGCTTGATAGGCATCTATAATAGGTGTCCACTCCTCTTTATTAGGGTTATTGTCGCTACGAGTGGTATTGTCTTTATCTACTTTTTCTTCATCTAAATTCGTTTCAGCATACACTAAAAGGTCGTTATACTGAGGGGGTAGCGTGTTTCTGTTTTTAATGTTATTAGGTTTTATATTCGGCTTTTCAGGTGTTTGAACGATTGGCTCTTTCGGTTTTTCTGTTGATACGGGCGGTATAGAAGGCACGGTATCTATTTTCGTTGGTTTATCAATTGTAACGACAATAGGCTCTGGATCTTTTTTATTGAACCAAAGCCCTGCTAAAACAACACCCAAAATAACACTTGCGGCGGCAGTATAGCGCAGCCATCGGTTAGGTAAGGATACGATTTTTGTGCCGCCTGTTTTCCTTTCATCTTTTGCAAGAATGACGAGTGGTGCATGACCTCTATCTGATTCATTTTTGGGTATTTCCGTTTCCCATTCTGCCATTTTTGCACGTAAACTCTTTTCATTCAGCGTCCGCATGGCATCATGCTCCAATCGTTGAAATTCAACGTCCATTTTTAAATCTTCATCGACAGCGATTTGTTTTTCAAATGCCATGCGTTCTGTTTCATTCATTCGACCGATGAGATAGTCTTCTATTTTATCAAATATTTCTTCTTGTTCCATGTCAAATCATACTTTTAAATAACTCAAAAAGATGGGGTTGGTTTTTTACATAATCTCTAAAACGTATCCGACAACGATAACTTTCCTTTTTAGCCATTTCGGGACTACTGAATCCGAATGTTGCCGCCACTTCTTGATAGTTATACGATAGTTTGTACATATCTAAAATGGATTTACACCGTTCCCCAATTTGAGACAAGGCTTGTTCTATCAAACTTTTGCGCTCTTCGCTGATAATTTCGGCTTCAACACTGGGTATCGCTTCGTCATAATGCGTGGATTGCAACTCGATGTTGTGGTTTTTTCGTTGTCGGTATTTATTGAACCATTGTCCTTTTGCAATGCCGACAAAGTAGGTTCGTAGCGCACTTTTAGCTTCAAAACGCCCTCCTCTGATGTTTTCATCGAAGGTTATCATGGCATCTTGAAAAATATCTTTACCGTCTTCATCATTGCCGCCATGTTGTCGGACATGGTTTATGACAATACCGCGCAATGAATTATCACAGAAAAGGATGTGCAAAGCTTCGTTGCGTTGAGCAGATGTGCCACAAATGAGGGCAATCAAAGTTTTATCGTCAAAAAGGAGATTCGCCATTGGGTTTCATGTCGTTCTAAGAAAAGAGGCTAATTGTTTTCGTTAATTCTGTAACGAAAGTAGCACTTTTTCTTAAACACGACCCTATTTACCTTTAAAAATAAAGCGATGACAAAAAACTTATTGTCCTAATTGTCTAAAATGCGGTAACGTGATGTTCTACTTTTTAAAACATTGTTCTTTTAATTTTGTGCATTCAATACAGCTAATTTACTCAAAGCTAAAATATAATAGCGTTGCAGGACTGCATTAAAACCCACTTTTTCTTTGAAATAAGTCTCCATTTTGGCATAAACACCTGAATCAGACTTTGGATGTGGCAGACATATAAAAATCCCATCACGTTTCTTCATGTTCTCATCTTTTCTAAAAATAGAGACGATGGCGCAAGGGTGCGACTCACCACTTCTATAAAGTCCTTCAAAAGTGAATAAACTAAGGCTTGACTTATGACCAATGAGTTTTTCATTGTCATAGACAAATTTGTA
>JAYSQG010000204.1:0-3284 GCA_043721685.1 Saprospiraceae bacterium
TCTTTTCCAACTAAAACAAGTACTTTCATGCTTAAAATTTAATTAAAATGAACACATATAGATTTCTCGATGTAAGATATGATTGTTATTTAATTTTACCAAACCAAACAGAAGGCTTTTTAAAAAACTGCAAAAAGTATCATACTTTGTTTAAAGTTTGGCACATAAAAAACAGATTTGAAAGAAAAAAGGCTAATTTTGTTTTTACTCAAATCAGACAACTTTCAATCATAAAAAGACGTTTTCTTACCGTCATACATAAAAATTAGACGTTTATGAAAATACATCGCCTCCAAGTCCTTTTGCTTGCCATTTTTATGCTGCTTATGAGTCCAGAAATGGCTTTTGCAACACACAATCGAGCTGGCTCAATTTGGATAGAACAAATCGGACCCCTCAGTATTCGGGCAACCATCATCACTTATACAAAGGCTTCATCAGTGGCAGCTGACCGCGATACGCTCGACCTCAATTGGGGCGACGGCAGCCCATTACAAAAGGTCGCTCGGTCAAATGGTGGCGGTAGAGGTATATTTTTGGCTGGTGATATTCGATACAATGAATATGTGGCAACTTATACCTATCCTGGGCGTGGCACTTACGTGGTTTCGATGACTGATCCAAATAGAAATGGCGGCATTTTGAATGTCAATTATCCAAACTCTGACGTCGTGCCGTTTTATATTCAAACGGTTTATACCTTTTTAAATTCCAATTTTCAAGGCACGAATACGACCCCTCGCCTTTTGCAACCGCCGATAGACAAAGGTTGTGTTGGTAAAATATATACATACAATGTCAATGCCTACGACCCAGATGGCGATAGCCTTGCTTATCGGTTGATTACACCTTATCAAGACAAAGGCATTACAGTGCCGCTTTATGAGTTTCCTGACCACATCAATTCGAATCCGCCAAAACCTAACGTCATTACTTTAGACGAAAGAACAGGTCAATTTACTTGGAAAACACCTCAATTACGAGGTGAATACAATGTAGCTTTCCTTATTTTGAGTTATCGTCGTGGACAAGTGACACCGATTGACTCGACGATTCGCGATATTCAGATTTTGATTGAAGACTGTCAAAACGATCCGCCAAAGGTTGAAACGATAGACAAATTATGCGTCATTGCAGGTCAATATATCAAATTTGCCGTTCGTGGAACAGACCCAAATCCAGGGCAAAAAGTCCAACTATCCGCTTTAGGTGGTCCTTTTGAGGTAAAATACAGTCCTGCCATCTTTCTGGGCAGTCAAGGACGTTTTTTGACACCCGCCGTTGTAGATACGTTCAAATGGCAAACGACTTGCGAACACATAGCCGAATATCCCTACAATGTGGTGTTCAAAGCTATGGACAATTTTTTCGATACGGCGGGTTTGGTTGATTTGAAAACGGTACAGATTAAAGTCGTCGGTCCGCCGCCCGAACAGGTGCGTGTTGTCAGTGGTTCAGGCGAATCTACGGTCAGTTGGAAGCAGCCTTATATCTGCGAAGCTGCCAAAGATAGGTATTGGTACGCCTATTCAGTTTGGCGACGAGAGAGCAGTTCGTCATTCCCTATTGATATTTGTACGCCTGGTCTCGATGGCAAAGGTTATGAACGCATCGTTTATGATACCATTTTTCCGTTTGCAGCTGGACGTTATTCCTTTGTTGATAAAAACGTCGAGCGAGGCAAAACGTATTGTTATCGTGTTTTAGCGCATTTTGCCAAACGGACAAATGCCGGTAATCCTTTCAATTTTGTCCCCAGTTTGCCTTCAGAAGAGGCTTGCGTGCAGTTGCAACGCGATTTGCCACTTATCACAAATGCGACAGTTGAAGAAACTTCCCCTACAGTAGGACGCATTTTAGTACGATGGACAAAGCCTGTTGCTAAGGATTTGGATACTATTTTGAACCCAGGTCCCTACAAATTTGTCGTTCAACGCGCACAAGGCATTACAAAAACAGGTTTTCAAAACATCGCAGGTGCGACATTTTCAAGCCCTACATTTGTAGGACTAAATGACACGACTTGGCTTGATAACGCATTGAATACCACGCAGTTCCCTTATACTTATCGGATTGCTTTTTACAAAAAAAATGATTCATTAGTGGGTTATTCGCCTGTCGCGTCTTCTCATTTTTTACGGATTCAATCAAGTGACCGCATCAATATTTTGTCGATTGATAAAGACGTGCCGTGGACAAATTCACGTTACGATATTTTCCGTTTAAATCGAACGACTAACCAATATGACTCCATAGGAACAACAGTCACGCAGACATATACAGATGAAGGTTTGGTGAATAAAACGGAATATTGCTACTATGCGCGGGCGGTCGGCAGTTATGGCATCGTTGGAATAGCCTCGCCGCTTTTCAATTTGTCGCAACGGATATGTGGAACACCGATTGACACCGTGCCACCTTGTCCGCCAAAATTAGGTATTTCAAACAATTGTGATTCAACAGGACGAACAGCCGAAACGGCTATTTTCAACCTTTTGCGTTGGACAAATCCAAAAAACAACTGCAAAGGCTCGGAAGATGTAGCAAAATATACTGTTTATTACGCAGATACTGAGGGGGGGCAATTTCAAAAAATTGCAACGATAAACAATATAAAAGACACCATTTTGTCGCATCAAAACGTTGTCAATCATTCGGTTGCAGGCTGTTATTATGTGACCGCAACGGATTCTTTGGGTAATGAAAGCCCACGTTCAAATGTGTTTTGTATGGACAATTGTCCATATTATTTACTGCCCAATGCTTTTACGCCAAACGGTGATGGCGACAATGACATTTTCAAGCCCATTAACCTACGCTTTATCGCAAAAGTTGATTTCAAGGTTTTCAATCGTTGGGGACAATTGGTTTTTGAAACTGAAAATCCGTTGTTGAATTGGGATGGTAAAAATACAAAAGGCGATGCATTAGCAGATGGGACTTACTTCTATACGTGTAAAGTTTTTGAACAACGTGTCGGTGGTGCGACGGTCAGCCCTAAGATTCTGAATGGTTATATTGAGATGATTAGAGGTAATTGATATACAAACAGTTTCTAAAATCTCCGCCAAATCGCACACAATAAAAGCAGGACTTTAGAGGACAAACATAAAAAGCCGATGCTTCACACAGAAACATCGGCTTTTGTTTTTTTTGTCATTCAGTTTTGTCATTCTGTAAGAATCAATCAATGCCGCACCACCAACTTCTTCGTCCTCACTTCCTTACCATATTGCAGCGTCACGAAGTACGTGCCATTCGGATAATCAACGGTGGGTATCTCC
>JAYSQG010000205.1:0-29433 GCA_043721685.1 Saprospiraceae bacterium
CGTACAGCAACGTACAGCAACATACAGCAACGTACAGCAACATACAGCAACATACAGCAACATACAGCAACATACAGCAACATACAGCAACATACAGCAACATACAGCAACATACAGCAGCGTACAGCAACATACAGCAACATACAGCAGCGTACAGCAACGTACAGCAACATACAGAAACATACAGCAACATACAGCAGCGTACAGCAACATACAGCAACATACAGCAGCGTACAGCAACGTACAGCAACGTTTTTAAGAGTGAAAAACCTTAATCAAAGTAAGTTTCAAAATCAGCTTTTTGAACTTTTTGAAAGACTAATTCAATCTGTGATTTAAGGATGCGATTTTCGGAAAGTGGCGGCAAGTCGTTAATATCAAAATATCGAGCATCGAGAATGTCGTGAGCGGGTCGTAAATCACCAGATATATAATGGCAAAGGATGACGAACTTATAGACATAATAAGCCTGGGGTGGGTGCGGGTGACATTTTTTATCAAAAACAGCCAATAATCGGGTAGGAGAGACTGTCAAACCAGTTTCTTCAAACACTTCTTTTGCTGCGACTTCACGGGCAGTTAAACCAATGTCTGCCCAACCGCCAGGCAAAGACCAACGACCATCAGAACGCTCTTGGGCAAGGAGGATTTGGTTATCACTATTTAAAACCAAAGCCCGAATATCTACTTTTGGGGTAGGGTAGTCGGTGATGGGAGCATAAAAATCCCTCATTTTACTGAGGGGGGTATCCGTTAGGCGGCGCATCATGTTGAGACTGATAGCGTGCAGGTCGGTATATCGCTCACGGTCATATTCATCTTTGGCATAGAGTAAACCAAGGTCGGCTATGTTTTTAAGTTTCTTGATGTCATTGAGTAAATCATTCATATTTCGATATTTTAAGCAAAAAAAAAGGAAAAACGGCATAACCTTACCTAAAATCACTAAAATTGCATCAGTCAATTTTATTTTCTAATCAAAACCAGCTGCAAAAAATGGACAATATTGTTTGTGCTATTTCAAAGAAAAGTTATAGTCCCGAAGAGGTTCGGATAGGTGTGTCGGTTCGAGGACCAATTTTTAATTTGATTAAGAAGGATTTTCCTGATTTTACTGGGGGGTCATATATTTCAATTGAAAGTCTGAATCAATATCGACAACAATATATTGAGCAGATTATCAACAGCGACAATGACGAGACGACGGCTCTTGAAAAACAAATCATCAAGAGTTTGACCGACCACGAAATTATATCCAACAAACTTTTAGATGAAGAGCAAGGGGCATTGACGTTTGGACAAAGGCTTTCAGACAAAATTGCTTTGTTTGGCGGCAGTTGGACATTTATTCTCTCCTTTTTCTTCTTTTTATTGTCTTGGATGATCCTGAATTCGATTATCAAAAATGGATTCGACGTTTATCCGTTTATATTTTTAAATTTGATTTTGTCATGTTTGGCTGCGATTCAAGCACCTATTATTATGATGAGCCAAAACCGCCAATCTGAAAAAGACCGTTTGCGAGCGCACAGTGATTATAAAACCAACCTAAAAGCAGAAGTTGAAATTAGAATGTTACACGAGAAAATTGACCATTTGATGAATTATCAAGGTCAAAAACTGTTGGAAATACAGCAAATTCAAGCAGAATACATGTCTGATATTTTAAAAACGGTGCAGTATGAAAATCAGGTTTTGAAAGAATCGAAGTAAAAGGCTAATTTTACATTATTTTAATAAAAAAAAAGACATGAACCCACGTTTTTGATACAATCATTGTATTTATTACCATCAGCATAACGAAACAACTGATGACAAAAGAAGATTTAGAAGATATTATCGACGGTTGCCGCAAAGGTAACCGATTGAGTCAGAAGGCGTTATATCGGCAGTTTTATCGCTACGGTATGAACGTGTGTAATCGTTATGCAAAAACAGAAGCAGAGGCTGAAGAGATGTTGAATGATGCATTTTTGCGTATTTTCATAAAAATTAATTTATATGACCCAACATTATCATTTGTCGGTTGGCTACATACGATAGTTGTTAGGTCAGCGATAAATTATTTAAAAAAGTATCAAAATAAGCCTTTAGTTTCTGAAATTGACTTACCACAGTTTTACGACCTTGCAAGCAGTGAAAATATAATAAACGACTTGTCTGCCGATGAGCTTATTGTTTTGGTGCGGCAATTGCCGCCGTCTTATCGGGCCGCTTTCAATTTGGCAGCCATTGAAGGCTATTCTCATGTTGAAATAGCTGCGATGTTAGGTATTTCAGAAGGCACATCGCGCTCGAATTTAAAGGTCGCGCGACAAAAATTACAAATTATGGTTTCACAGTCCAATATAATAAAGCAATGAATGACGAGAACTTTGACAGAATTTTTGGTGATAAACTGAAAGCAGGCAAAGACTTTCCTTTTACAGAAGCCAAATGGCAAAAAATGGAAGGCCGCCTTGACTCTTACCTTTCTGAACGCCGACAGAAAAGGAGATGGGTTTTGATATTACTTCCTTTGCTGGCTTTGGTGGGGCTTGTCGGCAAATGTGGTTGGGTTTTGCATGAAGCACAACGCAATATTCAAGACTTGACGGCGGAGGTCAAAGCATTGCGATTGGAAAAACAATCGCTGAATTTTGACCCCTCAGTATCGAAGACAAATGCTGCACCAAAGTCAATAACCAAAACGGACACTATGTATCATCGCATCGTGATTAAGCGATATGATACTGTTTATCAGACGATTGTTGTTCGCCGTGAATTGTCTGATATTGACCAAAATCAACAAGGGGATTTGATGGGTGCAATAAAAGGGACGGCTGAAACTACGACTTCAGAACGTGAATTGAAATCGGAGTCAACTATTAATGACAAAGCAAAAGGTGGGGAAAATGTGCCCCCGCTACCGGCATTGGTTGAAAATACGCCTGTAAATGCTGTAAATAATGACTCAAAGACGGCAAATAATGCCGATTTGACGGAAAAGGATAATATAAAAGAAGGTTTGAAGTCCATTGGTGCCGATTTAGTTCAAACAAATAATGAGAAAAAATCAGACGTTGCGGCAAAGGTGGACTCCCTCAGTATAAAAACGGAAAACCCCATAGAAACGGCAGAAACGAAAAAGAACGACAAGGATGATTTACAAAAAAAGAAAGTAATGCCTATCATTAAGCCGATACGCAAACCGAAATATGAAATCGGAATTTCAAGCGGATTGGTCATTTTAGATGGTCAAAACATTTTAAAACAAAAAGGATACAGTGTCGCTGGTCGTGGTGGTATTTTGTTAAATGATCACCTGAAAATAGTTGCTGAGGCACAATATTTAACATTAAACTATGAAATAGATAAAATATCGGAGAGTAATGATGTGCCAACAATCAATCCGCCTACAAAAAATTATGTGCTTAAGCAGGTAAATGTTGAACAACCCTATTGGCACTATGCGTTTGGTTTGGAATATTCGGTGGGGCATAAATGGCTTAAACCTTTTGTCGGTTTGAGTGTATTTGGGCAAACGAAATTGGAAGAAAAATTTCAGTATCAGTTTCAATCACTCCGAAGACGGAGTGATGTTTTTGTCTATAAAGACCGTAATGAAGATACTTTTTTAACACCGTTTTTGCGTTTGCGTACAGGGGCAGAATGCCCAATTTATAGAAAAATAAAAGCTCAAGCAGAAAGCAGTTATGATATTAAAATACGAGATGCACCCCAATTTCAAAAACTTTGGCAACTGAAAGGATCTGTTTTGTATCGGTTTTGATCAGAAATAAAAGGGGAGGGGCGTTATTAAGAAAAAGCACCCATGTGGTGGGTAAAACAGAAAGTCGGCTAAGTGTCGGCTTTCTGTTTTTTTGTTGTCAACAAACGCTCAAATTTTTTTTTAATTTTTTTAATTTTCAAACCCACGTATTCTAGGCGTGCCTTGTATATTGTTTTATGAGTTTTTAACAGACACACAATTAACACTTTTTCATTTTTACTTTAGGATGCGAAAAATCATTTCAAATACTTCTAACGGCGCGTAAAATTGGGTTTGTCCACTAAAAATTTAGTCATAAAAAAGCTTTAATCAATTAACAAGAAAAAGTAAATAAAGGTGAAGAAAACTGCCGTAAGCTTAAAAACTTACGGCAGACAATTTTTAACGACATCTTTATCAAAATTTATTTTTTCTCTTTAAAAACCACCATCTACAATGTCTAAACAATCATCTCCTGCTTTTGCAAGCAGAAAGATCCGCTATGCTTGTGCGGATACACCAGAGCAGATTTACAAACAAATCCGTCAAGGTGCTGACAAATATTTTGCTGAAAAAGGCTTTGCAAAACACGCGACTGTTTTCACGGCTTACAAAGCAGCCGTTTTGGTCGTTTTGATAATAGGGGGCTATTGGTCATTGACACAAATAACGACTTTTAGCGGTGCTCTGGCAGCTTTTTTTCTACTGACATTTTCTTCCTTGATTCTCTCTATCAACTTAGGTCACGATGCCGCACACCATGCTGTAACAGGTGACAAGAGAACAGATGATTTGATTTTTCAGACCATTTTTGCATTTCAAGGTTTGAGTGGTTATGTCTGGCAAGTGCGGCACAACTATTCTCACCATGTTTTGCCAAATGTCAAGGAGCACGATACGGATATGGAAGTGACGGAGCTTATTTTACTCGAGCCAATTCAGGAAATGGCAAAATGGTATCATCGCTATCAGCATATCTATGCACCGTTTTTGTATGCTTTTACATCATTTCACTTGCTTTTTGTTCAAGATTTCAAGTTTTTTCTACAAAAAGACCATGCAAACTTGCGCTTTGGACGCATTCCTGCGATTGAGTGGGTTAAGATGGTGGGATTCAAAGTCTTGTATTTTGGACTGACATTTGGGTTGCCATTGGTTTTTAGCGCACTGCATTTTGTGCAAGTTGTCACAGCGTGGGCATTGATACAGATGGTTGTTTCCGTTTTTGTCGGTTTCACGTTTTATATTTCTCACCATGTAACGGAGTTGGACTATGTGGATTCAGGCGCGTCACATGATTTGGTTTCGGACTCGTGGATTCATCATCAAATAACCACAACAATAGACTTTGAGCAAGACAGTGCTTTTGCCAATTTCATATTTGGCGGCTTCAATTTGCACGTGGCGCACCATGTTTTTCCGGAGGTTTCACACGAGCATTATCCTGCTTTAACAAAAGTAATTCGTGACGTTTTAGAGGCTAATAATGCTACTGATTGGTACAAATCCTTCTCTTTTACTGAGGGGTGTATGTCTCATTTGCAGCATCTAAAAAACGTTGCTCAACAGTTGTTTTCCGAGCAAGAAGAACCTGATTTTACTAACGTCGAACCTTCAACCATCTTAGTTTATGAAAACAGCCATCATTTCAATCCATGATGTAACACCGCGCTTTCAAAAGGAAGTTGCGACCATTTTGACCCATTTTGACGACATGCCTTTATCGCTCCTCATAACGCCTTTATGGGACGATGAACATAGGATAACACCGGATTTTGTCAAAACACTGAGGGGGTCAGAAAAAGTTTTACACGGCTTAACGCACCAGAACAAAACAGGTGATTGGGTCGGTAAACTTGTTGCTTTCTCAAAACGCTCTGACCGTGAGCTTCATGGGTTAACGTGGGAGGAAACAGCTCAATTGATTGCCAAAGGCAAGATGCTTTTTGAAGATGCCTTTGGAGAATCACCAAAAGGGTTTGTACCGCCAACGTGGTATCACAATCCGTATTCCATTGGTTTGTTGCGCGAAATGGGTTTTTCATTTACCGAAACGGCTGTTCAATTATTAGATTTTGAAAGTCAGGCAAACGAAGATATTGGCATTAATTCACCTGCTGTTTGCTACGATTATGGCAATAACAGTTGGGCAGAGAGACTTTCAATAAGCTTGTGGCGGCGTATTTTAACACATTTTTCACCCGAATTGGTGCGTATTTCGATTCACCCGAGCGATGTTGAAAATGGATTTTTGCCACATTTTGACACTTTAATTCAGTTACTAAAAGGGAAAGGTTATGCTTTCCGTTCTTATCAAGAATTTTTAAACGAAAGAAAATATTATGGTTTCAATTATCATTTGCACACTCAATGAGGAGCAGTATTTACCCAAACTTTTGGAGAGTTTGAACCGTCAAAAAGTGTCTTTTGACTATGAAGTTTTAGTCATTGACGCAAGTTCAACCGATGATACTGAGGGGGTCGTCAAGAAATTTCAAGCAGTTGCTTTCTTTCCGCTGCGTTTTGTAGCGTTCAATCAGCGTGGTATCGCACGGCAACGCAATGAAGGGGCAAAACATGGCAATTACGAGCAATTGCTGTTTTTGGATGCCGATGTGGTGCTACATGATGCGTTTTTGGCGATAGCCATGCGGCAAATTGTAGCAAAAAAGTTGCCGATTGCAGGTACTAAACTTTATGCAGCAGAGTCATCTAAAGCTTTTCGGGCGGTATATAGTTTCTATTCAAATATTTATTTACCAATAACAAGGTGGTTCAACCCAGTCATTCATGGTTGTTCTATTTTTGTTACCAAACAAATGCATACCCAAATTGGCGGCTTTAAAGAAGGTATTTTGTTCGAAGATTTTCGATATGGTGCTGATGCCGCCAAAATTTTTCGTCCGCCTTTACTGAGGGGGGAGGCTTATGTCCGTACATCGGCACGGCGGTTTTACAATTTTTCGCCCAAAGCAGTTGGTGAATTGGTGATAGGCAGTTTAACATCATTTTTTAAAGCAGGCATTGACCCGTCAACGATGTCAAGTTACGAACAAACAACAGGCAACCATGCGTCGCCACGGTATTAGAAAATTGGTTATTAGTATGCACCAATAACCAACAACCAACAACTAAAATAAATCATGGTTTCTCAAACAGTCCATCAGTATATCAACGTCGAGTTGTCGGATACACTTAGCGACTCGCATGACTTTTACAGACATCGGGGGCTATTGAAAAGGCGCATAGCCGTCTCGATTTTGTTTTTTGTCAATGGCTTCGGCTTTGCCAATTTGCCTACAAGAATGCCTGAATTGCAGCAATTCTATGGTGTAACAAATACCCAATTGGGATTAGTGTTGCTGTGTAGTTCAATGGGTGCATTGCTGGCGATGTTGTTTTCGAGTCGGTTAATGGTTCGTTTTGGCAGTCGGCGCATTGCAACGGTAACAGCATTAAGTTTTGCGACAGTACCGCCATTTCTGACCTTAATACCGTATTTGAGCGTTTTATTACCGCTTTTTTTCCTAATTGGTGCAGCGATTGGTTCGTTGGAAGTGGCGATGAATGCCCAAGCGGTTGAGGTTGAACGCCAATTTAAACGCCCTATGATGGCTTCGTTTCACGCTGTTTTTAGTATAGGCGGCGGTCTCGGTGCTTCATTCGGTGCGGCAATGACATGGGGCAAAGCTTCAATTTTTTTACAATTTCTAACAGTATCAGTCGTCAGTGTGGGGCTTTTGGTTTGGGCAGCTTTCCATTTATTATCCTTAAAAACGATAACAGAAGAAGTTTCCATAACAGAAAACGCACAACCTGAAAAGAGCCTTCGTGCACAACGTCTTGCCATATTACCCATAGCCTTGCTCGCCTTCGGCAGTATGGCAACTGAAAGCACTTTGACGAACTGGTCAGCCATTTTTTGCAGCCACGAATTCCAAGCAACAGCTACTCAAAGTGCCTTTGCTTTCGCCGCCTACGCTGCCTCAATGACCATCGGCAGACTCAGCGGTGATGCTTTAACGCAGCGTTTCGGGCGGCATAAATTATTCATTATCAGCCTTTTAGTTGCGATAGTTGGTTTGGTTTCTGTTCTTTTAGCAACGAATATACTTGCGGTAACAGTCAGTTTAGCGTTTGTGGGTTTAGGGCTTTCTTCTATTGTCCCGTTGACCTATTCTGCGGCGGGTAATACTGAGGGGGTACCTCCGACTGTTGGTATTCCGATGATTTCAATATTTGGTTATGCCAGTTTTTTCATTATGCCGCCACTTGTCGGTTATCTCTCAGACGCGCTTGGTTTGCGCTTCGCCTTTGGGGTTTTACTTGGTTTGGTTGCACTGATGTTGATTTTGGTGTACATGAGTTTTAGGCGCACGTCGAAAAGATTCAAATTTTAAAAATGAAAGGACATCAACAATAAAAAATTCAGAGCAATGAAACAACGAACAATCCTACTCGCTAAGCTTAAAACTTTTCTTTTTAGCTTCATTTTTATGGGTCAATTGACGGCTCAAACAACACAGCCAGTAACGGTTGTTGAAGGCTATGTTGTGGATTCGCTCAAGGGCGATACCATTCCGTTCGCTAATATCAGTCTTTTGGGTACATCAGAGGGCATTTCAGCGGATGAAAATGGGTATTTCAAATTTTCATTCGATGAAGCTAAGAATGTGCTACAAATTTCAGCCGTTGGCTTTGCTACGCATTTTGAAACTATCAAAATAGGAACTTCACAACGTGTTAAAATTCAACTTGTTAGCACGACGACGGAATTGCAAACAGTCGTGATTAAAAAGGAACGCTATCGGAATCGGAACAACCCAGCAGTTGAATTGATTCAAAAAGTCATTGCTCATAAGTCCACAAATCGGCTTGAAAACCACGATTTTTATGAATATAAGCAATATCAAAAGCTCGAATTGGACCTAGCGAACGTCGGTGAAGGCTTCAAAAACAGCAAATACCTGAGCAATGTCAAGTTTTTCTTTGAAGATACAGATACCTCAAAAGTGTCTGGTAAGAATTTGACACCAATTTATCAAAATGAAAAACTTTCTAATGTTTATTACCGCAAATCACCTGAAACACACAAAGAATACATTGAAGGATCGAAGTCTGTCGATCTCGGTAACCTTTTTGACGAAACCGGATTAGACGAATACTTGCAGTATTTGTATATCAAAACTGATATTTACAACAATGAAATTTTATTGTTCAAAAAACCTTTTTTGAGCCCTTTATCGCCCATTTCGCCTGATTTTTATCGGTTTTATATCATGGACACAACCGATATAGGTGGCAAAAGATGTATCAATTTAGCGTTTTTTCCGCGCTCAAAAGCCGACCTCAATTTCGAGGGCAACCTATACATTACCGACGATTCGACCTATGCAGTGCGTAAAGTGAATATGACTGCACCAAAAGACATCAACATCAACTTCCTGCATGAACTCCGTATTTCGCAGCAATTTGCACAACTACCCGATAGTTCTTGGTCGTTGGTGCGTGACGAAGTGATGATTGATTTTGGCATTACCAACAACAAAAAGAGCTTAGGCTTATGGGGCAAAAAGACGACGATGATGAGCGATTTTGTTTTCAATAAACCTCAAAAAGCAGAGGCCTATGCCTCTGACCAAATTGTTATTCAAGCTAAAAATGCTGATGAACAGTCTGCTGATTTTTGGGAAAAAAACCGACAAGAACCCCTCAGTATCACAGAGCAAAATATCTATCGCAAAGCTGATCGGCTTATGCAAACGGCTGATTATCAAAATTTTATGGGCTTTAAATACCTTTGGGCAACGGGTTACTGGAAAACGCACAAAGTAGAACTGGGACCTCTAGGGGCTTTGGTTAGTTCAAATGACCTTGAAGGCACACGTATGCGCGTGGGTTTTCGGACCACCTATGAAATGAGCCATCATTGGCGGCTTGAAGGTTACGGAGCTTATGGTTTGCTCGACCAAAAATGGAAATACAATGGTGCTTTGTCCTATCAATTTAACGACGACAAGTTCAATAATCGCCCACAAAGCGTCATAAAAGCGTGGTATTACAACGATGTCGAGATACCCGGTCAGAACATTGAGAAAATGGCGCAGGACAATGTGTTGTTGTCGTTTCGGCGGGGCAAGTTTAATAAAATGTACTACAAACAGTCAATTGGCATTCGTTACACCAACGAAAATATGGTCGGGTTTACCTATCAATTTGGGCTTCAACAGCGTCAACTGACGCCAGCAGGCAGCCTGTCTTTTCAAAGGACAAGTGAAAATGGCACGAATCATACTGGCGTTCCAAAACTGCAAACCAATGAAGCTTTTATCAATCTGCGCTATGCCCCCAATGAGGAGTTTTTTCAAGGGCAAACTTATCGGCGCCGCATAGTCAACAAATATCCTGTTTTTACGATGCAATATGTGTATGGCGAAAGCGGAAAAACAGCGCGCCATCCCTTCGATTATCATAAAATCAGTGCCAGTGTAGTCAAACGTTTTTTCATGGCACCAACTGGTCATACGGATGCCATGTTAGAAGCGGGACGGACTTTTGGGAAAGGTTTGCCTTATCCGTTACTCCATGTTTTCAATGCTAATCAGACCTTGAACTATGAGGAATTTGCCTTCAATCAGATGAATTACCTCGAATTTATCAGCGATAAACATGTGACGCTTGTTGTCGAACATGCTTTTGATGGTTTTATTTTGAACAAAATACCGTTGATAAAAAAACTCAAACTACGCGAATTTGCCACCTTCAAAGCGGCTTATGGCGGGCTTGACAAGGCAAACGACCCATCACAGAACCCCTCAGTATATCGCTTCTCAACGGATGCCAAACGGCAAAAGTTGACCTACAATTTCATAGATGGCACACCATATATGGAAGCGGGTTTTGGCATCAGCAATATTTTCAAAATTCTGAGGATTGACGCAGTCCGACGACTTAATTACCTTGACCATCCCAACGTTTCAAAGTGGCGTATTCAAGGTCAATTTTTATTTGATTTCTAAAATTTTACAAAAATGAAAAAACTGTTCTTTTTCCTCTTTACGTTCATCGCCTTTGGCAATATTTGTATGGCACAAGCTGCGCCGATAGTTAGCATATTAACCGTCAACGTGAGCAATGTCAAGCACCGAGAAGGTAAGTTGAAAGCAGTTCTGCAAGACAGGTCTAATTTTCTGACTCCTCAGTATGTTGCCTGCATCGAAATAAAACCGACAAGTGACAATGCTCAAATGGTTTTCAAAAACCTACCCGTAGGGGATTATGCCGTAGCAATTTATCACGACCTCAATGCAAATGACAATTTCGACCGCAATTGGATTGGTTATCCAAGCGAACCTTTTGCAATGTCCAATAATTTGCGCCCATGGAAATTACTGTTGCCATCGTTTGATTCGGCTAAGATTACGCTGTCGAGTAGCAGTGGGGCAGTCAATATTGTTTTGCTAAATAATTGAAAAAATGTGCAGCAAAACAGAGTAAAATGAAGGTTTTGAAGGTATATCTTTTTGTTTAATGACTTTTCTTTGTATACATTCTTGATTTTATCTTGAAGTACATTGGCTTGCTGTATCATGTGAGCCTTTGTTTTTTTTAGCCCCGTTTGTTATTTTTTATGACTTTCTCTACTTTTTGAAACACAAAATAAGGGAGTCAACGTTATAAATGTATAGCCGATAAGATATTTATTAGGTCATTTTGGCGTTATTTATGTTAACCATACTCATTACGTTCAATATCATCAAATGAGAATTCCTATATTCAACATCGTTATTTGTGCCGTATTTTGTTCCTTAACCATAAATGTACAAGCGCAAACCACTCCTTTCCCTTTTACAATTGGAGACTTAGATTCTATTGTCAATGGAACAATGGCGTCGCCTAAAATTGGTTTAACCCTTAGTGGTGGTGGCGTAAAAGGCTTGGCACACATAGGCGTTCTCCGAATGATTGATTCTCTTGATATACACATTGATTATATGTCGGCAACGAGTATGGGTAGCGTTGTCGGAGCATTGTATGCCATGGGTTATTCAGGCGACGACATCAAACGTATTGCTTTGACGGAAGTTGATTGGTCGCGGATGCTCACGAATCCACCACCTTTTGATGAAGTCGCTTTTGAAGAAAAGGACGAATTTGGGCGTTACGCCGTTGAATTGCCGATGGATGGCTTAAAACCCTCTGCCCCGAGTGCCTTTATCGAAGGGCAATATATTTTGTCCCTTTTCAATTTCTACACTTATAGGGCGCGAGCGATTAGAGATTTTTCTAAACTACCGATTCCGTTGCGTATCATGGGTTCTGACATCATCAATGGCGGTTCGGTGCGGCTTGATTCGGGTTCTTTGGCAATCGCTATGCGGGCTTCTATGGCGATTCCTGTAGTCTATACACCTATTTTTTTTCATGACAAACTACTCGTTGACGGTGGTTTAGATAAAAACTTTCCAGTTGATGAGGCGATTTTGATGGGTGCAAATCAAGTGATAGGTAGTTACACAGGTTTTAGGGTATATGAAAAAAAGGAAATTTCAAGTCCAGCAAAACTTATTACTCAAACTTATGCCTTTGGTTCGGTCAAAAATGCCAGAACGCAAATGAAACGAACGGCAGTTATCATAAATCATACGGATGGATTGAGGCGTTATTCGACAACAGACTTTAATCGCTATGCCGAAATTATACAGATTGGTGAAGTTGAAGCGCGTAAAATGGTGCCCAAATTACAACGTATCGCCGACGAACAGCATAGAAACGGCATTCATAAAACGCAAAAACTACTTGAAGATCCAAAATTACCTATTGAAAAAATAGAATTTTTAACTGCCGAAGACGAACCTGCCGACCCCTCAGTATCTCAATTCGCAGCCGCCCGATTGGACTTAGAAACAGGTAAAACATACACCGCCGAGCAAATAAGCGAAGCGACTAAAAGGCTTTACGGCACTCGTTTTTTCCAAAATGTCTATCTTGCTTTTGACAGTACGTCGCTAAAAGTTCACTTGAAAGATTCGGAAAGTGACCACATGAAAACGGCTGTTTACTACGATAGCTATTCCTCAATCGGTGTCATTCTCAATTATACGGCTCGACAAATGGGTTTGCCGAACAGCCGGTTGGTATTGTCAACAGAGATTTCTGAACGCTTAAAAGTGCGTGGTAACTACCAATTTTACCTTGATAAAAATTTCCATTTTTGGGCAAAACCGTTTTTCAATTATGAAAATATAGCGGGTAAAGAGGTCTTACAACAATATGAAGATAACCAAAACTACAATGTTGAACGTTATGACTATGGCGTAGGTATTGGATACTCAACGACAGTTAACAGTGGTTTTTTGTTTAACTTTAGACGTGAACATGATGTTTTAAAGCGTACTCGTAGCATATTGACTCGTTTTGGCAATATGCCAAGAAATGCTTATGACCACAACAGTAATGTTTTACAACTGAATTGGACACAAAACTCATTCAACGATGTTTTTTTTCCAACAAAAGGTAGTCGTACCAGTATTGACCTCGGTTTGCGTTTTCGGAACTTCTTCGAGTTGAATATTTCAGCCTTTGAAGGGTCAGTAGATTCGGGCGCTTTTCAACGCCTCATATCGCCGCAGGAAGGGCAATTTGTACCGAAACAAGTCGGCAAAATCCTTTTGAGACATCAAACTTTCGTGCCTATATCCCCGACGGTTGCGCTGACGTTTGGCATCAATTTGGGCGTTTTGTGGGATCCTGATGGGGGTGATAGCCTTTATTTGCCCAATTCGGTGGGTAAAGACTTTTCACATCGTTATGTTTTTCTGAATGACCGTTTATACATAGGTGGCTCAAGATTACAACAGCGGGACAACCGCATCAATTTCATTGGTTTACGCCCAGGCGAAATTTCGTCATATTCTAATGTCTCCATGTTCAATATCGGGGTGCAATACACACCTGTTCGTCGCATATTTTTGAACCCCTCAGTATCTTATGGCTTTGCGAACCCACGAGGTTTTAATTCATTCAGTGGCTTGTTGCGTAGCGATTTGCAGATGTTTGGCTTTGGTTTGAAGGTTGGGTATCAATCGCCTTTTGGACCAGTTGTCTTTACCGTCGAGAACGGCAATGATTTGTGGCGAACATTTTTGTCCGTTGGTTTTCCGTTTTGATTATATGATTGATTATTTTAGTGTTCAACCTATTTAATCTTATCCAGCAATGCCTGCGCTTCCTTAGATTTCCAAGTTTGACCCCTCAGTAAAGTTTGCAAACTTTGCTTCGCGGCATCATTTTGACCTAATTTGATGCAAGACAAGGCGTAAAACCACTGCGATTCTGCTTCAAAATTGCCTTGACCGTTTTCTATAATATTTTTAAAGCCTAATGCCGCTTTCTCAAAATCGGGTTTTGAAGCATATAAATGACTCAATGATACATAAAATTGTTGCTCAACCGTAGGCGTAGGAATCGCTTCGATGAGCGTAACAGCTTTATCAAACTCACCATCTCTGTAAGCGTTTTTAGCATCCGCCCAATTTTTAACATCGTCATTTTGACCCATACGGACGGATGGAGCAGCAAAACGCTCATTTTTCAAGGCAATATCTGTCAAACCCAAAGCCGATTTGGTATCCACATTCCACCACCAAAAACCAACTGCCAATAGTAATGTGGCTGCAATACCCATGATAAACCGACGCATCGTAGAACGTTGAGCCGTCATTTTGGTCGGTTGAATAGCGTCATTTGCGGCACTCGAAAGTGGGGTAGCAGACCTATCAATGCCTTCTCTATCGAGCAAAGCCGCCCATTTTTGGCGCAATTCACGCTCAACTGCTTGTTCGACGAGGCGTTTTTCGACCCCCTCAGTATCGGCGGCATTCAGTTCGTTGTTCTGATATTTTTTTAATAAATCTTTCATTGTTCTATTTTTTTAAGGCGTATAGAGTTCGAAAAAATAAGATTTGAGTTTGTCCATGCACCGCTCTTTGCGCTTTCTAATATTAGCTTCCGCTTCATTGAGCGATTGAGCGATGATTTTTAGTTGTAAACCATCATAAACATGACTTTTCAAAAGGTTTTTACAATCGGCGCCCATTTTTGTCCAAGCCGAATCGAGGACTTTTAGTTGGTCTTCGTCAAAGTCTCCGTCAGCTTCTTCAGAACGGTCGGCTTCATTGACTACTAACTCGCAAACAGGCATACGCTTGTTTTTTTCTAACCATTTCAAATAGCTGTCTTTTGCCATTTTGGTAAAATAAAAGCGCAAATTGCCGTATTCGACCTTGTCTTCAAGCAATCTTTTGCGAAAAGCGATGATGGTTTCTACCGTTATATCGTAGGCATCGTCGGCTTGTGCCGAGCAATTTCTGATGAGATACACGCGGCAATCGTCAAAATGTTTGACAAAAACGTGTTCAAACAGTGTTTCATCCCCCCTCAGTAAATCAGCTTTCAAGTCTGCAAATTCGGCTGCTTTCAGCCCAAAATTTTGAATCGGATTATCGGTCATATTTCAGTTTCTATTTTTATAATCTTAAACGGTGCTGTGCGTGACACGTTGCACCTTATTATTTTATCATAATCAATCTCAGCACTTCTTTTTGTCATTTTGAGCGCAGCGAAAAAATCTGAACCCACCATAATATTAGGTTGTATTCAAGCCAATTCTGCAAATTAAGATTTTTTCGCTGCGCTCACAATGACAAAAAGAAAAGCGAAAATTACTGATTTTCGTCCAAAAATAAACATAAAGTCTTGAAAATCAATATTTTAAAATAAAAATTAAAAAATAAGTAAAAAAAAAGCATTCTAAAATGTCACGCAACGGCACTTCTTAGATTATACAATCCAAGCACAAAAGAGGGCATCACAAAAATCGAAAAAATTTATTTCAAAAAAAATGTCACACGGCAATCACTTTTAGATTATACCGATGACAGACACAAAAACCCGAAATAAAAAGACCAATGAAAACGGACCCCAAAATTAATTTTAAAAAAAATGTCACGCAGCAATCACTTTGAGATTATATAAATGACAACAGAAAGAAAGACAGTTCCGAACAACAAATTATAATCAAAAATGACCCCTTCCCGAAAAAATCGGAGATTTCGTACCGCAACAGTATAAATGTAATTTTAATCACAATTTTTATTTAATCACAATTTCTTGAACTTTTTAAAACAAATTAAAATGAAAAAGATCCTTTTTTTCGCCCTGTTCCTCTTAGCGGCAAACGCTACTTTCGCTCAAAAAGCAACTCAAAAATCAGATGGCTCGTGGGTGCTTGACGGTGTTCAAATGACATCAGATGACAAAACAGCTTTGTTGAATTTACTCAAACCGTATCAACCTGCTTTCAAATTGGTTGAAGTGAACAATGGCAGACAATCTGCAAGTTACGGACAAGCCAGCCTACTCAATGTCGCAATGACGAACAAAACGGCTAACGAGGCTGCTGCGGCAAAAGGTACAGTCATTTTCCATACAAAAATGTGGAAAAATGTTATCAGCGAAACGCTTGTGGTGCACAGCCCTGCGGTTGCTATCAGCAGAGACGTACAAAGCAAAGTCAATGCGATTATGACACGTTATGCACGTTAATTCAAACGGGCAAAGGTAATAAGCAAAAACCAGTGGGTAGTAGGCAATAAGACACAAACAACATTTATAATCATTTGACAGTCAGTCGTATAAGTGTGTTATTGAATCCTACTACCCTCACTGTCCATTCTTTCTCCCCCCTCAGTATTATCCAAAAATATCTTATTTTTAAAATAAACGGCAATGAAAAAACGGACTAAACTGTTGCGTTTTGCAGTGCTTTTGGGCTGTGCTTTTCATCTGATGAGCATTTTTTTGACCAATATCATCGCCTTAAACGCTTTCGAGGCAGCTAAAAATGGCTTACCGCCTCGCTCTGTCAAACTCTTAGATGCAGCTGAAAAAGTGTCGCAAAGTATCCCGCAGAGCATACAAACGACGATTGGTTTGTACGATACTTATACAGGCATCACGGGTTATTCCTTTTTTTCGCCCGACCCGCCTTTTCCGTATCAAATCGTCGTCGAGCGAACAGACGCAAACGGCGGGAAAGCGGTCAACACGATGGCTTTCAATACGCAAGAGGGTTACAATCGTTTGACGGCGGCTTCTAACTTCATACGAGACATCAAAAACGACACGTTGAAGGATTTGGTCATGCGCTCAGTTGCGGCTCGAACGTATGAGAAATTCCCTGAAACCAATCAATTACGCATAATCACAGCTTATTATATTCTTCCACCACCTAAAGATTTCAGAGATGGCAACAAGCAATTTTTTGAGCAACACGCGCTCTATGAATTTGAAAAATATAGACCTTAATGGTTATTTCAGTCGCCTTGACACCACTTTTTTTAGCGAATCAAAGGCGCAGCATTGGGCTTTTTTCCGAATCGGAACAGCATTGGTTGCTTTAAGTTTGATGCTGTCTCTAAAAGCGGATTTGCTTGATTTATACGGCAAATACGGCTATATCCAAGGTGATTTGATTGATATTTCACTGCCCGACTACCAATTGCGATTGAGCTATTTGATGCACTGGTTAGGCATTGCCGACGCACAAGAAGTCGCTTTCTTAAATGGCGTTTATTGGACATACATCGGTGTTTTGGTCTGTTTGCTTTTTGGCTTTTTGACACGTTTCGCTGCGGCAGCAGGTTTGTTTTTGCAACTCCTATTTTTAGGTTCAGGCATCGCTTACAATTATGGTGGCGATTGGTTTATTGCCAATTCACTGTTCTACTGCCTGCTTTTTCCTGTCAGTCGTACCTTGTCTATTGACAGCCGATTGTTTCGCCGACAAGCACCTGTTTTTAGGATTTACACCCTTGTTTTGCAGATTCACTTGTGTTTTGTCTATCTTTTTGCAGGATTTTCAAAGTCACTCGGCACAACGTGGTGGAATGGTGAAGCGATTTGGCGTTCTGTCATGGCACTCGATTTTCGGATGTTTGACGTGACTTTTTTATCCAATTACCCCGCTTTGTTGACCGCTTTGGGCATCTCCGTCCTCATCCTCGAATTTTTTTACCCCTTATTTATTTTCACAAAAAAGACAAGACGATTTTGGCTTTTGGCAACTGTTGGAATGCACATTGGCATCGCTGTTTTTATGAAATTATGGTTTTTTGCTGCTATTTTGATTGTTTGGAATATCACGGCTTGGGGTTTTCAGACAGAAAAAAATGTGGCGAAAGCAACGGCTTAGAGTAGCCTATAAAGTGAAAATTTATCACAATTATTTGATAGCCAATATTTTATGCCCCTCAGTAAAAAGCCCTTTCCTGTTACAACAAATCAAGTTGTAACAGGAAAGGGCTTTTTGTTTACACGCCATTTTCACACTCAACTATTTACCCCCTCAGTATTTTCAATAAAGCCGATGCCTCAATCTTTATTCGTCAATGCGAGGAGTATCGCCTCGCATTGACAAAAGTGTTGAGAACGGGGAATTTATTTTTCTAAAATCCGAAAATAAAATGTCACGCCGAAAACCTTTTGAGATTATACAGATAACAACAGTAAAAAAGACAGTTCCGACACAACAAATTATCACACGAATTTTAATCACAACTTTTAATAATCACGTTTTCTTGAACTTTAAAACAATTTTAAAAATGAAAAATTCAATCATCATCGTCGCCATCGCATTCATCGCAACATTCTCAATCAACAGCGCAAACGCTAACACTTACTTCCCCACAGCGTCTACCATTTCGGCGAATAAATTTAAAATAACCATCACCATCAATTTTGGTCGCAGAAGTCAAGGTTGTTCAGGTACGGGTATATGCAGCATCGTTATTTCTGCCGAATTGATGACAAAACCCAGCGACAACAGCAGCACAGGCGTTGCCGAAACGAAAGATGGTAAACTCGTTATGACCCTCAACAAAAATTCCATGACCCGTGAAGTAATGGCTAAAAACTTTGCAAATGGCAAGTTTACAGTCGAAGAAGATTTTCAGGTTGCTGAAAACATCGTTTCGCCAAGAGATGCCGCTTCTGGACAAGCAACTGGCAGACGGCAATACCAACCTTTGGTCATCAGAAAAGGCATTTACAACGTCCAAGACAATGGTTCAACCCTTACAATCGTGTTTTAAAGTAGAACAACAATAGAGGTCAAAACCTCTGAATCCCCCTAAGCGTCGGTCGTAGTTCATTGATGCTGCGACCGATTTTTAATCTCTTTTTTTGTCATTCTGAACGAAGTGAAAGAATCTAAAAGATTGACAATCAATATTTTAATCCAAATCCGGGAACTTTAAAAATGAATAAAAATGAAAGCGCAATACTTCACCACAAGACTTTTGATACCCCTCAGTATATTTTTGTTTTTGGTCCCAATCAAGGCTCAAAGAATAGCTGAAACGCAAGCAGTTTTTGACAATATCCGCGCAGATTCGACGCTTGGTCTGGAAGTTGGTGTGGGTGTTGGCTTAGATTTTTCGAGCCTGTCGCTTATCAATCCACGTCCGAATGAAGGGCAAAACAACTTGGCTTTTGGCGGTTTATTGAACTTTTTTGCCAATTATACAGGCAAAAAAGTGATTTGGGACAATCGTTTTAACATTCAATTGTCAGCCCAAAGGGTAGGGGATAGGTCGCAACCGTTCTCCAAAACAGCCGATGTTTTTCAAGTCAATTCATTGCTTGGACGTAAATTGATTGGTAAAATTTATCTCGCTGGCATGGTTGATTTGCGCACACAATGCTTTTTTACCTATGGAAATGGTTATTTGGACAGCTATGGCGGCAAATATCCGTTGACTTCTGAACCGTTTTCGCCCGCTACTTTGAAACTACTGCCCGGGCTTTTGTACCGTCCGAATAGCCATGTCAAAGTCCTTTTTTCAGTCATTTCATCAAAAGCCAATATCGTTGCGAATAGCTTTTTGGCAGCCCAAACGGGTGACAATACTGAGGGGATCGGTTTGCTCGGAAATCCGAACAGCGGCGACGGTCAATTTGAAAATACAGACGTTCAGTTCGGTGCAGAACTGCGCGGCGAAATGACAAAGAAGTTTTTTAAAGACAAATTAATCGTGATGAGTGTCGTAGATTTGTACTCAAATTATTTGAAAAATCCGCAAAACATTGCTTTTGAGTGGTATAATTCAATAGATTTGGTGGTTTTTAAAAACATCAGTATCAATCTAAAATCCGATTGGTTTTATGACCACAATGTTTTGGTCAAAATCGGCGGCGATGAGAATAACTTAGGTCGTCGGATGTTCATTCGCAACGGTGCGTTCATCAAGTTTAATACATTATTCTAAGACACGAATTTCAAGAATTAACACGAAATCACAGAAGTTTATTCAAGTAATAAATTCGTGTCATAAACCGAAATAATATGAAAAAATCGCTTCTTTTCCTCTCGTTTCTCTTTGTTTTAGGCTTTGCCAAAACGCAAACGATTAATTTTCAAGTCGTCGTCATCTTCAAACCCGGTGCAACTTGGGCGGATATTACGAGCATCAAAACCGCATTGAGTGCGGTTCAGTTGGACTCGACTTTCCCGTCGCGTGCCTTGCTGTGGCGTTGTTCCGCAACCGTTGGCTCGACGATAACGATACCGAAATTAGGTGGTGGAACGGTTATTTCAGCTCCGATTACAAGCGGTGGCGGTGGCTCTGAAGCGGTGGGTGTCATCTGTAACAGCGGTCAATCGGAAGGGGTTTCGCTCAATGAGGTCTATATCATTCCTGAAAGGGACTCTTCGCAGAGGTTTGAACCCGTTCCAATATTCGGTTCAACAGGCTGTCCGCCCTCTGTGACGGATAGTATTGTGACGTGTTCGACTGGTCGGCGGGCGTTGCGTATGGCAATCATGGATTCGGGCATTGATATAGAAAGTGCTGCCTCTGCAACGACAATAGTGATTCGCCACGACTCGCTGAAAGCCTTTGTCGCTTACCGAACAGGCGAACCGATTGACGGCATTGACAATGACGGAAATGGTTACAAAGATGACCAAATCGGCTATGATTTTGTTAATAATCAAGGCGTTCCGAAGGACAGCACAGGGCATGGGACGTTTGTGGCAGGTGTAATCAGGCACATTTTGAAGCGAAATGGCGGCGATACCATCAAGTTTTATATTCTCAAAGTCTTAGATGCGAAAAACAGAGGCTACGAATACAACTTCATTCGCGCCCTTGATTGGGCTATGAAACAGAAAGTTGAGGTGGTCAATTGCAGCTTCATCAGCAGCGATGTTTTGATGGATACGATGCAACCACTGGCTTCGGCAATTAATACAGCGCAAAATTATGGGCTACTTGTCAGTGTTGCCGCAGGCAATAAAACCAAAAATGTGGATATAGATTGGTACGGTTCGCCTTCGTTTCAAAGCCAAAATATGATAGTTACGGGTGCAACGGCTTGTACGGACAGCATTGCTTGGTTTTCAAATTTTGGTAAACGCAACGTGGATGTTTTCACCATCGGCAAAGACATCGTTTCAACTTGGCTCAACAATCAGTGGGCAAGGCACAGCGGCACCTCATTTGCTGCCCCGCAGACCTCTGCCATAGCAGCCTTGTTGAACAGCCGTTTGGCAAGTTCAGATTGGAAAAAAGTAAAATGTTCTATACTAATGGGTTCAAGTTATCGGGCGTTTTTGTTAACAAAAGCAAGGCGTTCAGGCATTTTGAACGCTGTCAATGCCGCTAATTTATTGTCAACAGTCACTTTTCCATGTGATGGTTTGGTCAATACTGAGGGGGTATTTGAAAATCTAAAAAGCGGTGTCGTTTTCCCAAATCCAACAGCAGAAGATGTTTTGGTGAATTTTTATTTAACAAAAAACGCCAATGTCAGCCTGTCAGTTTTGAATACTATGGGGCAAGTCCTATCCTCTCAAACGGTTAATAGCGTAGTTGGGCTGAACGAATACCCCCTCAGTATAAAAGGTGAAAATGGGTTGTATTTTGTACAAATTAAGGTTGGAAATGAGGTTATTGTACGGAAAGTGGCTAAGTTTGAGCCATAAATGATTTTTGAACTTTAAAGATTTACAAATGAAAAACACAATAAAAAATAAAAATAAGATGATGTTTAGTGAGTTCGAATGGAAAAAAGAGGCGTAAAAGAAGGTCAAGAATATTCAATTTTGACGGCTGAAATTGCACAAGCGACCTTTGGGTTGAAACCAAGTGAACACGCTAAATTCAAAAGCTTAGAAAAAGAAAATCTCCGAGACCACATGACCAATTTTGAACTTATTTTTACGATGCTCGGAGAAGATGCCACCCGACAAATTGCAGAAATTGACGATGCTCAAGGCTTTAATGAAAACCATGATGCTGCCCAAACAGCAGGAAAAGCAGCAGGTCGCGCCTTGAAAGCCTTTGAAGAAGAGAAAAAGTTAAAAGTTTTGTCGCCGACTAATTTTTTGAATCTTTTAGAAGAAGGAGATAAAAGTGAATAAGATGCACTAAGATTTTAAGTTAAACATGACTATTTCATCGCTTTTTCTTGAAAAACAAAAGAATAGCGATGACTAAAAGAGAAACCGATAACACCAAAAACCACGGCTTTTCCCACCACACCCGAAAATCAATCGGAGACACATTGCCAATAACCACCGTTGCACCCCATTCATTTGGGATAGAATACTGAGGGGGGCAATTTTTGAGATATTCCAGTTTGGCTTGTTGCAAAGCGATGTCTTTTGGGTCACCATTTTTAAGGTTTTTATAAAATGCCAACATGACTTTTGAGGTACTTTCGTCAGGAATTGACCATAAACTCATGACTGTCGAAGGGCAGCCGGCATAAGCGAAAGCCCGCGCCAAACTCATCACACCTTCACTGCGGCGCAGTTCCCCATTGCCTGTATTACATGCCGAAAGGACGGCTAAACCTGTTTTGAATTGCATGGCAAACAAATCATATCCGCTTAGAAAATGGTCTTTAGAAGAATCCGACTTTGAAAAAATAAGCCCTGAATTAAGCGGATTGTTCTCATCAATTGCGCCGTGCATCGCTAAATGTAAGATGCCACAATTTGGCGCATTCTTCATAAAAGCGAATTTTGTGGCACCACCATTGAGCCAAATTTGACCGCCACCGAGTAACGCCTGTATGTTTTTAACCTCATCATCTGCAAAAGCCAAACGGCTTAATACATCAGAACGGGTGCTGTTTTCATCGCTTTTTGAAGTAGAATCAGCGTTTGAAAGGCTTTTTATGGTTTCATCATCGTATTCAATGCCAAAGCCACCAAAATTTTGAGCAGAAGAGTTTCCTTCTTTATCATTGATTAAACGCAAAGAATAAGCATAACTAACAGCATACTTTTGAAGCAAATAAGGAACGTTTTGTCCTTTCCATTTTGCCGCAGCTTGAGTCAAAAGCAATTCAAAAGGTAAGTAACCCAAGTAACCATCGGGCACGATGCGTAGGCGTGTCAATGCGCCATTCGCATTCAGCGCAGCAATAGGTTTTTCGATTAAATCCTTAAAAAAAGTATGACTTAATGAGCAAAAAGTCTGTTCTGCAAGGATGGTTGAGTCATTTATGAATTTTTCATTGCTCAATGACTTTCTTAATTCTTTAAAATCTTTACTATACTGAGGGGTATGTTTTTGAGCAAAAATTTGACAACCTGTTTTAGAAAAAGCAAAGGCAAAAAGGGTTGAATCGCCGACAAAATAAGAAACGGCAAGGGTTTGAGCATCGAGTGCGTTTTGTATGCCTTTTATACTGAGGGGGTTTGTTTTGGCTATTTTTAAATCAAAATACTTAGGAAATTGTGTTTCAAGGTGCTGATTGAAGCGGCGCAGTTTTTCTTGTGCATTGAAAAGTTGGCTTTGCGTTTTGGTTTTCAATGAATCGGTATCTGCTTCGTAAAGTTGTTTTTCGAGGTAGGCGACTTCGGCACGTCCGTAACGTTCCTCGTCAAGTAGGTTTTGAGGGACACCGCCGAAACTTTTAGCGCGGGTATCTTTTAGGTTTTCAAGTAAGACGAGGGCTTTGTTTTTTTCTGCAAAATTGATAGCTGCTTCTGCATACTGAGGGGTCTTGCTTTTGTCATAAAATGAAAAAGCTAAAGCAATCGCATTTTCATAAATGGGCAAAGCTTTATCGGACAAAAAATACTTCGATTGGTCGGCTTGATATTTTTCTAATAAAGACTGAATAAGCGTATCGCATTTTTTAAAACTTTCAAAAGCAGCATTTAAGTCGTTTTTTTCTTTCAAAATGAATGCTTTTGCTGAAAAGAGACCGAGTAATTCAGGAAATGCGATGCCAGTCAAATTAGGATTTAGAGTAGCGTTATCTGCTGAAAAATTTGGAAAAGCTGCCTTTATGCCTTGATTATAGGTTTTCAAAGCGGCATCTAATTGTCCATTTTTCTTCAAAAAATTGCCATAAGTTGTAAAACATTCAACAGCAAGCGGGTTATTTGAATGTCCAAAAGTGGTGATAGCAGCTTTAAAATCTGCGGTTGCTGCGGCTTTTTCTCCTTTTGCGTCTTGCGTTTGCGCACGTTCAAACAAGATATTTCCAATAAAAGTAATAATTGTAGAATCCTTTGATGCTGCCAAAAGTGATTGATAAGCGTCGAGCGATTGGTTCAAAAACGCAATCGATTCATTCTGTTTTTTAAGTTGTCTAAACGTTACGCCAAGGTTGTTTAAAGTGGCTGCCCGTTCTTTTTGAACTTGAAAAAGCGGCATGGCTGCCGTTTGATTATTTTTTAAAAGAAGGCTGTAAAGGCTCAAAGCTGTTTGATATTCCCTTGCAGCCGCATCATATTTTTGGGTTGAATAATGTGCTGAACCTGCTGTAATACGGCTATTTGCTATGAAAAGTGAGTCTTTTATAGCAGTTGCGAGTTCAAAAACCTTGTCGGCAGCTGCCAAAGCATCGGTATAACTGCCTAACATACGATTACTGACAGCGAGTTCATTGTATGATTTTAGAAGCGATGACGTGTCAATTTTAGCAGCCACTTGTTTCGCCTCAATCGCTAATTGCGCATAAGAACGGGCTTGTTCAAACAGACCGATTTGACGTGAAGCGAGGGCAAGGTTGCCTGCCGTTATACCGATTTTAGGGTTGCCAAACGGCAACTTTTCACGCCGTATATCGAGCGCTTTTTGGTATAACCTGATGCCTTCCGCCAAGTTGACATTACGGTCGCAATAGATTTTAGCAAGACTGAATTGAATATTAGCGAGCAACGTGTCGCGACTATCAAGTGTTTTTTCAGCTTTTATCATCAATAATTCAAGCAAAGGCAGCATTTTAAGCGGCTCGGTGCGTAGGGAAGGTGTGAGCGTGTTGTAATTTTGCTCAATGAGCGAACGGTCTTCGTCCGTAAAGCGGCAAAAAATCAATATGGTGATGAGTACTAGAAATCGTTTTGTCATTTTAGCAGACTTATATTTCTGACAAATATAAGAGACGACTTACCAAAAGCCATTGTTTTTAGGTCAATAAATGAAAAAACGCCTTTTTTGCTGAGGGGTGTGTTTTCTCATTTTTACGTATTTCCCAATAGAAAAAGGCTGCCTTTTGGGGCAACCTTTTTTATCTGTGAAAGCGTTTATTTACTGAATGGCTCTAAAAGCGTTGACACGACCATCGCCGAAATAAGGGTCATGTCCTGGTTTTCCTAAGTCATCAGCAGACTGCTTGAGAATCATTTTTACTTTTGCGGGGTCCATACTGCCCCCATTTTTGCCAATAATCAAAGCCGCTATACCTGAAACATGGGGAGCTGCCATGCTTGTTCCTGCTGCCCAGAAGTAACTGTCTGCATCGCCAGGACTAAGCACCATGTCGTAGTAGGCATTGGCTCCTGGTGTATTCCAATCTCCACCCGGTGCTGCAAAATCAATACGAGAAGAGCCAAAATTAGTATAAGATGCAGGAACATCTAAATTGACGGTCAAACCTTGAGTCATTTTGTCGAACCAGTTTTCAGGAGATGTGGCAGAGATACACAAGCTAAGCGGCGAGGCAGCAGGGAAAACTTCCAGCGATCCCGTGTGGTCAAAATCTATGGCATCATTACCCGCAGCACATATTACAGTGACACCTTTGCTGTTGGCGTATTGGATAGCATCGTGATAAGCATACATAGCATATATTATGTCTTGATGATAGGATTGGTTTTGACCAGAACCTTTTAAAACGACGCCACCGATGCTCATATTAATTACTTTAGCACCATTGTCTGCAGCATATATGATGCCTTTTATATCCATGACAAATAGCCAAAACCTTGGTCTGGCAAAACCTTGACCGATATGATTTCAGCTTGAGGGGCAACACCGATGCCACCAATATTATTGTCAGCCGCCGCAATGATACCTGCAACGTGAGTCGCGTGGCTAAACTCCGAGGCGAGTGTAAAAGAAGGGTTTAAGGGGTTGTTTTCACCCGCATAGGTTACGAAATTATGGCTTAAACCTCTGTTGATATTGGCTTTAAGATCGGGGTGGTCTAAATACATGCCTACATCCAATACCGCTACTCTAACACCGCTACCTTTGTAGCCTGCTGCCCAAGCTTGGGGAGCCGAAATAGCCTGCATATTCCATTGAAGCGAGAAATCAGGGTTACTGTTGCTGGCTGATGAGGTGTTGGGGATGGTTCCTGTCATTCTTCTAGAAGACATTTTTGGACTGCTAATTTTAATATCTATACTTACGGTAACACCAAGAGCTTCCATCGAACTCATAAAATCGGGGTTTGTACTTGACACGTACATCTGGTTGATTTGAGAGATGTACCCTGTTTCGGTAGCCCCTAATTCAGTGATTTTTTGTCGAATCTGACTCAATTTGCTGTTTACTTTGTTACCCCTCAGTATAAAACTACTTGGAGCGTCTAATGATTCGGTCACATTTGAGGAAGAAGCTGAAGCCGAAGGGCCTGTTGCAATGGAAGCATCTTTGTTGCAATTTGCAAAAGAAAGAGCGACAAAACATAACAGAAGTGTTGGTCTAAACATTTTGAACGATTTCATTAATTAGAATTTAAAAGTTTAAAATAGGTTTATAAAATAGGTTTGGTTTTTAAATAGGTAGAAAACAGATAGTTATAATTGAACTGCAAAAGCCATGCAAAAAATGGGTTGTTACGTCAAAGTTTGAATTAGGCTATAATTTGCTCAATTATATAAAACACCGTTTTACCAATAGGCGCAAGACGAAATGCCATTAGTAAGCAGATATATGGCTGAATATATCCTAAAACAATAAAATTAGTTGTGATAAATGAGTTTTGAAAAGAGAAAGCGGTACAAACAACACATATTCACATTTTTGAATTTTAGAGTAAAGGGCTTGTTGTTTTTCATATTGGGCATAAAAAAAGCGTTATTATCATGGTTTTGTTCAATAAACCTACGATAATAACGCTTTTTGACCCCCTCAGTAAATAGAGGTATTAGGCTCTTGCCAAAGTCGGAAACCGACGTTGCGCCCACTCGAAACCACCAAACAAGGCAGCGCAAAAGAATAAATCACCTGCCAACGAATTAACAAAAAACGGTAAAGCGGCTGTGTAAGACATTGCCAAACCCGATAAATCCTTTGGGTAAGGCATAAAAGGGCTTTGCCAAGCCGCAAAATTGGTGACCGCAAAGAACAAAATCGAGCCTGCGATGCTGGCTACAAAGACGTTTTTAGCATCTACTTTTTTCAATAAAAACCATGACAAAACGATGGCTGCCGCAAAACTGCCATAAACCCAAGCAGCTCCGCCATAAAACCAAACGAATGCGCCTTTATTGAAAGCCGCATAAACGACGTTGTTCAATATCAAATCGCTGACAAAAAGGGTTGCCAAAGGCACAAAAAGCGATGCCCAACGATTGCTGAAATACGCACCTCCGAACAATGCCATGGCACCCATAGCAGTAGCATTAGGCGGGTGGGGGAGGAGGCGACTGAGTGCCGCAACGAGTATGAGAACGGTGACGGCTAAAAAACGAGGATTCATAATATTATTTTTCATAACCTTAATTTATAATCTGAATGTGAAATGATGGGGTAAAGTTAGTGAGAATATTTTGAAAATACTGAGGGGGGCTGTATTTCCGTTTATTTCTTTATTTTGTTATGTAAAATATATGTGAAATAAAAATTTAATATAAAGTGTACAAACTAATTTGCTAACAATTATCTTTGTTTCGATTTTAAAATAAACAATTTTTTTTAACTCTTTAACTTTCTCAAAAATGCAAACAAAGTTTAACTTCGCTACTCGCTACTCGCTACTCGCTACTCGCGTTAATGTGTTTTTTGACCCTTACATTACATGCACAGACAGAAAATTCGCTGTTTACACCGATTAAGTTACCGAAAAAGATGAATGACGAACAAACTGCAATGGTTGCCAAAATTGAGAAGTACCCTAATGTCACGAGTGTACAATACGTGACCGTAAATGATTACACTAAGTTTATTGAAGGTGTTCAACTCGTTTTTTCGATTCCGAATGAAGTAACGCCTGTTAAGGCAAAAATCAAACGTTCAGAAATTTCTGAAAATGGCAATTTTGTTCTTTATGCTATTTTTGAAAATATTGAAGGACAGATTACTTTGTTAAAAGAGGAAGAAAAGATTTTTGGTACAATGTCTTATGAAAATAATACATATCGTATTGTTGGTTTGGGCAAAAACCTAAGTGCCTTGATGACCATGAATCCGAATCGCCCCAAAGGACAATGTGGGCATGAGAACGATAAAGAAGATATACAAACAACCCCCTCAGTACCAGAATCAAGTCCTGAAGTTATTAATCCTTGCACTCAGGCACCTTTCACTTCTATCTTATGCCTTTTCACACCTGCGGCTAATGCTGTTGAGCCAAGTATCAACCAAATAGCTTCTATTTGTGCGGTCAATTTCAATAATGCCTTGTCTAATAGTAGTGTTGGTTCTGTTAATGCGCGGGTTGTTATTGCTGGGGTGGAGTCTTTACCTGGATTTACAGAACGTTCCGCTAATATTATTGATGACACTCGTCGGTTAACTACAGGAGCAGGTGTTGCCGAGATACGGCGACGTTTTTTTGCCGATATTGTCGTATTATTTACAGAAGGTAATTATACAAATGGACTTGGGCAAATATTCGGAAATGTCGAACAGATTAGAGCCGAAGAAGCAACTGCTTTTGCGATAGTTGAAGTTGAAGAAGCGGCAGACGATAAAATGTGGACGTTTACACATGAAGTCGGGCATTTATTTGGTGGACGACACCAAGATGATTTTGATGGTGCCGCTAATGCACATGGCATGGCATTCGATGTTCGTTACGGACTCTTTAATTTGGGGCGTAAAAGATATCATACAATTATGCACCGATTAACAGAAAATAGAGACCGAATACTCCACTTTTCTAATCCGAATATAACCTATCAAGGTGTCGCAACAGGTAATTCATCTTGTTGCGATGTAGCGAGTGTTATCAACGATAGAGCATTTGCAGTATCGGGTTTTAGAACACCCCCAAGTACGCTCACTGCAAATATTTTGGGAATAGGTCATGTTTTTCAATCGGGTACTTACTATTGGGAACCGAGTATTAGTTGTGGTACAGATCCTTATACAACACAATGGGACGTGCTTTTTCCAAACGGGCAGGTTTATTCGAGTCAAACGGTG
>JAYSQG010000206.1:0-3396 GCA_043721685.1 Saprospiraceae bacterium
AATCGGTGTCGGTGCTACGCACCTTAGAATTCATTTGTCATGACTTTTCTATAAACGGTGTCAGCCCTAAAGGGCTTTGATCTGCGTAACATGAGTTAATGAAATACTATTTACATATATAACAACGTATTTTGTGCATCATTTCAAATCTTTAAACATCTAAATCATGTTGAACCAAATCAAACAATTGTCTCTGTTCGTTTTACTGTTGTTATGCCTATTCAGTTGTCAATCAATTGGTAAAAAAAGCCAAGTGACCATTCAATCCAAGAGTGTAGATGCGCATCAGATGTTCCAAAACGATAAGTTTGGCGATAAACAAGCCGATAAGCTTTCGCAAAATACCCCCCTCAGTAAAACCGACCATTTTCCGATGTTTTATACTTTTACGGTCAATTACAAGGTGCGGGCGATGTATGTGCGACCTAAAAACAAGGTCGTGACAGTCTTTGACAGACTCAATTCGTCGGGTCTTGACCGCATAGATTCATTGGATTTTGTCGGTGTGAGCTATCCCGATGAAAACATTATATTGCAAGAAATCAACCGCCGCTTTTCGGTTTTTCAAGGCTATACTTTGGGCTTGTACAAACGCAGCCACGACCTCAAAGATGCTTACATGAGTTCCAAACGGATTTATGAAGAGGAACAGGCGTATATGAAAGCGGCTTTTAAACAATACAAAACAGGTCGTGATTTCAGAAAAGCCTTGCAGCGTGAATGTCGCTATTCGTATATATGTAACCTCATTGGTCCGTTCAGCAAAATGGGAACGAATGTGGATGCAATTTCTCCCGAGTACGTTGGGCAAGTCAATAGTTTGAAAAAAGAGTTGCGGAACATCATCAAAACAAGAAAAGGAACGGATAAAAACGTTCACGAAACAGTCTATGATTTCAATCGTTTTTTGAGCCGAAAAGTGATGAAAACAGATTCTGCCTTTGATTATCAATGGTCTATGGCTGAACAAAACTTTAAATATGAAACCCGAGAATTTCTGAAATTCAGATTATTGAAAGAAAACTATGGGGCGATAAATAACTATGATTTTTATTATGACCAATTCAAAAAAACGTGTATAGATAAGGATTTTGTGGCATATCTGGAGGATTGGGCAACAAAAAACGACCATATTTTTAACACCTTAGAACGTGCTGCAACTTTAACCGATACGGCAGGACAAAGTCTTTCATGGTCAGATATTTTGTCAAAATACAAGGGAAAGAAGATCTATTTGATGGTTTCAGATTTTCCTATTTTTCAATTTTCGGGAAAAATATATGCCAATAAAATCCCTAATTTTGAGCAAAACAATACTCAACTCATCTTCTTTTTGACAAACAAAAGCAAAGAAGATTGGCAAAAAACACTGCAAATGGACGAAGCAAAACCTTTTCAACACTATCATTTGGCAAAGGAAGAAACGACGCTGTTAAACTTTTTGAAGTCAACAGGAGAAGGTTTTAAAATGTCTTCTAATGTATTGATTGACGAAAATGGAAAAGTGATTTTGACGAATGCTGCTGACATGAATCAAATGGATTTGTTGCTGCGGCAATTGAAGGCTGTTAGGAAAATAGTAATGCCTTGATGTTTGGAACTACAAACTAATTTAGGCGACATTTTTTATCTTTTTTAAGATTTAAACCCTATTTTTGTTCAAAATATCTATGAAAAAAATGAGCGTTGAAACAATGTATGATCATATTGCTGAAACGATTGCAGCAATGAATCCTGCTAAAGTCCTTGAAATTCGTGCGCCAGAAGCTGCGAGTGAACGACTGGAAAGCCTTGTCGAAAAGAGTAAGGAACAAGGTTTGTCAGTTACAGAAAAAGATGAACTTGACCATTATTTGGTTTTGGAGAGGCTTATTCGTTTAGCGAAAGCTCATGCAAGACTGCAATTGGCGGGTCTATGAGTCAAAAAATTCCAAAACCTCTCCGATTAGCCACAGCTAAACGTGCAAATAATTGTTGTGAATATTGCCATCTTCCCAACATTGACTCTTACTATGGGTTTCAAATTGACCACATTATTAGTCGTAAACATAAAGGGAAAACAGTTCTATCGAATCTTGCTTATGCCTGTCCAGATTGTAACAGTTATAAAGGCACTGATTTAGGTACATATCTGACTTCAACATTAGTCCTCACACGTTTTTTTCATCCCCGATTAGACAATTGGGATGACCATTTTCAAACAGATAATTCGGGTTTAATATCTCCTAAAACAGATGTTGGTGAAGCAACTATCAAAATATTTCAAATAAATCATCCTGATAGAATTATTGAACGTCAGTTGTTGTGGCGTTTAGGTTTGATTCCTTGAACAAAGCTACCTTCTATTTGATGCCAATGCTTTTAGATAAAAACAGGGCGAAACCCATAAATAAGGCTCGCCCCGTTGAAAAACTATCGCAAAAAGAATAATTTCTTATTGATTATTGTTGATTGTTTAATGATTATTGCCCCCCTCAGTATCAGCGACTAAAACAGCTGCTACTTCTTCGGCTTCATCACCTGTTTTGTTAGGGTTGTAATTTTTAAAAATAGCCATTTTCAAACGTTCACTCAAATACAACATCGCCGGAACGAGGATGAGCGTTAAGAAAGTTGCGAAAAGCAACCCGTAAATCATCGTCCAACTGAGGGGTCCCCAAAACGCGACGCTGTCGCCACCAAAGTGCAAATGTGGATTCAGTTCTGTAAATAAAGTGACAAAATTGATATTCATACCGATTGCTAAAGGTATCAAACCCGATGTGGTCGCTGCTGCAGTGAGCAAAACAGGCGTCATACGTGTCCGACCTGATTCAATAATGGCTTCTTTGAGTGGTACGCCTTGTTTTAGTAGAATTTCCGTAAATTCTACAAGCAAAATACCATTTCTGACCACAATACCTGCCAATGCGATGACACCAATACCCGTCATAACTATCGCAATGTCCATACCTGTAAAGACAAAACCAAGCAAAACGCCGATGATTGAGAAGATGATTTCAGACAAAATGATAATCATTTTGGAGATAGAGTTGAACTGAATCACCAAAATCAAGACAATCAGACCAATACTTGCCATCATCGCCCAACCGAGGAAAGCCATTGTTTCGGCTTGTTCTTCTTTTTCACCACCAAATTTGATTTCAACATCGGAAGGTGCTTTGAAGTTAGCCGCCGCCGCTTCAACTTGTGCCACGACTTGATTAGGGTTGAAATCGGTCAAAACATTCGATGAAATGGTCACGACACGTCTTTGGTTTTTGCGTTTGATACCACCCAAAGTATTGCCATAACTGACATCTGCTAAGGAATTGAGCGGCACAGAGCGCAATTGCCCTTGCATCACCATATCGCGGTAAATGATTTTTTGACCTAAAAGTGTATTCACATTATCCC
>JAYSQG010000207.1:0-9366 GCA_043721685.1 Saprospiraceae bacterium
ACGAATAACCAATAACGAATAACCAGTAACGAAACGCAAAAATAGCTTTCTTTTAACGCTTATCGGGTGTGTTTTGTATATTAACTTTTATCGAAGAAGGGGGTTTTTTATCTAAAATTGCGGAATTTCGCTTTTAAGTCTCTAATTTCGCCGAGTTGTATTTTTTACAACCTATAAATACGTGTATTTTTTAACTAATTAAATCTAATAGAGTAATGAAAAACTTTTTCAAACCCCTCAGTATTGCTGCACTTGTGGCACTGAGTTTCACAACAAATGCTCAAATTACAACACCACAACCAAGCCCAGGCGCGAGCTTAACGCAAAATGTTGGTTTAACAGAAATTAAGGTTGAATATAGCCGCCCTTCAATGAAAGGTCGGACTGTTTTCGGCAATCTCGTTCCTTTTGGTGATGTATGGCGTACTGGCGCAAATACGCCTACAAAATTTACAACAACGGACTCGATTACAGTGGCAGGTAAAGGTTTAGCAAAAGGTACTTACGTCTTGATGACACGCCCAGGAGCAAGCGAATGGGAGATCATTTTCAATAAAAACCCATCGGCTTCGGCGTCTGGCTTTAAGGAAGAAGACAATGTTTTGAAAGTAAAAGTACCTTCTCAAGAATTTCCGGTTGCCGTTGAATCGTTTACTATGATGATTGGTGATGTGACAAATACAAGTGCATCGTTGGATATTATTTGGGCAAATACTATTGTCCGCGTTCCTTTTACAAACGATGTGGACGCTAAAGTGATGGCTCAAATCAAGCAAAAGCTCGATGGTCCTACGCAAAATGATTACTATGCGATGTCAACATACTATTTTGATGCGGGTAAAGACCCTAAACAAGCCTTAGAATTTGTTGACAAAGCTTTGGCAAAAGGCAAACCTCAATACTGGATGTTGCGCCACAAGTCATTGGTTCAGGCAAAAATTGGTGATAAAAAAGGAGCGATTGCATCGGCTACAAAATCATTGGAAATGGCAAAAGAAGCTAAAAACAATGATTATGTTCGTATGAACGAAGCTTCTATCAAGGAGTGGAGTAAGTAAAATGTATTGTTGAATGGCTGAATGGTTAAATTGTTAAGTAAGGCCATGTAGTAATTCAGTTATTTATCCATAAACAATACAATAGCTATGATAAAAAGCGTCTCGGAAAAATTCGGGACGCTTTTTTCATAAAAAGAACTTATTTTGCAACCAAAACCTCTTTTTGAAATGATGAGTGATGAATGATAAATGATGAATTTGCAAAGCCCTTGGAAATCAACGTTTTGCAAATTCATCATTTATCATTCATCATTTATCATTCCCAGATAATATCTTACAAAAAAATGTCTCAATCAGATTTAGAGAAAAAGCTTTCGCGTGTCGAATCACTTGCCCAAACGAGTGCTTTCGGACGGTTTCTCAATGCGCCGCATCGCTATGTTTTTGCCCAATGTATCCATAAAATTTACTTCCCATTAACGAAAAAAGGTGTCCTTACGACTACTAAAACGTTTTTTGGACACCCCCTCAGTATCCCACTGCCTGCGGGAACGGATATTTACTTGACAGGCGGTAAAACGCATGACTCTGAAATCCGTTTGGCTAAATTTCTTATTCATACTTTTTGGGATAAAAAAAATCGACATTTCTTAGACATCGGGGCGCATGTCGGTTATTTTTCTGCGTTGGTATCGGTTTTATTGAAAAATAAAGGACAAGTCATTGCCATTGAAGCGGCAAGAGGTACGGCAGAGTTGTTAGAAAAAAACCTCAAAAACTTGCCTAATGCCATGACGATTCACGCCGCAGCGACAGAAAAATATGGTGAAAATATCGTGTTTTATGAGTTCCCTGTTCTGTATTCCGAGAATAATTCATCGCACATCGCACAATTTGAAGATGAGGCGTGGTTTGCCAAATTTAAACCGAAAAAGGTAACAGTCAAAGGCATTACGGTTGATAGTTTGGTTGAAAAGTTTGATTTAAAAAATCCAATAATAAAGATTGATGCGGAAGGTGCAGAAGCCCAAGTTGTGGCGGGTACGCATAAAACTTTGATGGAGCAATCGCCCATCGTTATTATTGAATATTTGAGAGAAAAAAATGAAGGACATCAAAAGGCTTTTGTCTTGCTTGTAGAGGCAGGTTATGCGCCGTATATGATTGATAATCAAGGAATACTGAGGGGTATCGTAGATGCAAAATCTTATTTTTCAGAGTTTGATGTGGACTCTGATAATTTTGTTTTTGTGAAAAAGGATGATTGATTCTTTGAGGTTTCCAACTTCAATTAGCCATGAATTACTTTTGGGTTTATTCAAGAACTTCATAAATCGTAATCGGATCTACTTTGTTTTTAACGGAAATATTACCAATTTTTTTACAGTTGAACGCATGTTTGACTTTTTCATACAAATCTTTATTGATAACGATTTGACCAGGTTGGGCAGCCGATTGCAGACGTTGAGAGGTATTGACCACATCGCCAATGACCGTAAAATCCAATCTTTTCAAGGCGGCAGAACCAATATTACCTGAAATCATTTCACCTGAGTTGATGCCAATGGAGACTTTTGGAAAATATGTTTTTTGCTCTGATAAATCTTCTTTTTGCGCTTCAATGGCTTTGTGAACAGCTAATGAAGCTTCAATCGCTCTATCCAAATGATATTCGCCTGTAAAAACAGCCATGACGGCATCGCCTAAAAATTTGTCAATATAACCACCTTGAGCGATGATTTCTTTGACCATCAAATCAAAATATTTATTGATGAGATTGACAACAAAATTGGGCGTTTCTTTTTCTGAAATAGCCGTAAAGCCGCAAATATCCATAAAAACAATAGATGCTTCAATGGTTTCATTGGCGAGCAACGACGATTCGTATTCCGTGCGGGTCATAAATTGAAGGACGCTGTCGTCCACATACATCCGAAGGATATTGTTTTCTTTTATGGCTTTTATGGTTTCTTTGATTTGTTTGACATATTTCAAGGTTTTTAGAAGGGTCAATTCTAAGTCTTCAAAATGGATGGGTTTGCAAATAAAATCAAATGCACCGCGATTCATTGCTAAACGAATATTGTCCATATCGCCATAAGCGGAGACGATAACCGATTTTAAAAGTGGATTTTTCTCATTCAATTTAACCAACAAAGTTAGCCCGTCCATGATAGGCATATTGATATCGCTGAAAACAATGTCTGTATCAGGATGAACCTCTAATTTATCTAAGGCTTCCTTTCCATTTTTAGCGAAAACAAATTCGTACTCTTGTTCCCGTATTTGGCGGCGGAATTTTTGGCGGATGAGTTGTTCAAAGTCATTTTCGTCATCCACAATCATAATTTTGGATTTCATATTAATTCAGTTAGTTTTTCTTTAAGAGATTTGAAGTCTAAAGGTTTATTCAAAAAATCGTCTGCGCCTAAACGCATGGCTTGTTCTAAGTTTTCCTTATCTCCATAAGCCGTTATCATCATCACAATGGGCGGTGGGGTCGGTGTGTTGACCCGAACACGGCGCAATAATTCCAAACCACTCATACCGGGCATATTGATATCCGAAAGTATCAAAATGGCTTCATGGTCGTGGTCTTTAAGGAATGTTAAAGCCTCTTCGCCTGAATAACTGAAAGAAAAATCAAACAACCCCGCACGTATTTCACGCCGAAAACTTTGTAGAAATAAGGCTCTGATATCTTGTTCGTCATCAACAACTAATATTTTCATCTGCATTTTTGTTTTGTCAAAGGTAAGGTAATTGGATTATAAATTCAGTGAATTCTCCTTCTTTTGTTTTGATGTCAAATGTGCCGCCATGTCCTTTTGTCACAATGTCATAACTGATGGATAAACCTAAACCTGTGCCTTGTCCTGTAGGTTTAGTGGTGAAAAAGGGTTGAAAGACTTTATTTTTCGTAGCTTCGGACATTCCGGTGCCGTTGTCTTTGACACGTAGCTCAATGGCGTTTTCTAATTGTTTTGTAGTGACCGATACTGAGGGGGTATAACTTTCGCTGCTTCCCACGTTCGGGGAACTTTCAAAGTTCCCCGAACGTAATTGCTTCGCCCTTTCATTCACCGCATAAAACGCATTATTAATCAAATTCAATAAAACCCTTCCAATGTCCTGTGGAATGACTTCAATTTTAGGTAAGTTTTCATCAAAATTAGCAGTAAAATCCGCATTAAAAGTATTATCTTTTGCTCTTAAACCATGATATGAGAGCCGTAAATATTCATCTGCCAATTTATTAATATCAGTCAATTCCTTTACGCCTGTACTCGCACGAGAATGTTCGAGCATCCCTTTTACAATGCTGCTTGCACGTTTGCCATGGTGGTTGATTTTCTCTTGGTTTTGACTTAAATCATCGAATAATTCGCCGATGTATTCCTTGTCTTGTGTGGGTTTGTCGATTTCATCTTTTAAATCTTTTACCAAATCCACACTCAATTCCGAGAAGTTATTGACAAAATTCAAAGGATTCTGTATTTCATGGGCGATGCCTGCGGTGAGTTCGCCGAGTGAGGCGAGTTTTTCGGATTGGATGAGTTGGGTTTGGGTGGATTTAAGGGTTTCGTGTGTGGCAGTCAGTTCTGAATAGGCTTTTTCTAATTGGATATTGGCTGCTTTTTTAATTTTATTATTTCTATAAAAAAACAGAGCTGATATTAAAAACAGTGCAGCTAAACCCATCAGAGCATATTGAATCATCTTACTTCTCAAAGCTTTTTCACGCCCAATTTGGTCGAAACGTAATTGCTGTTCATTAAGCCGTAACTCTTCCATTTGTTTGAGCTTATTTGAATTAAACAGGGTATCTTTTGTATCAATATATAGGTTTAAATATTGGTTGCTTAGTGCTGGATTCGTTTTGGCGTATCGACGCGCCAAAAGTTGTGTACTCTCTATTATAATGCGTGGATCATACTTCCGTTGTGCATTATTTAAAGCCAATTTTGCATAATAAATAGCGGAATCCACTTTGTTCATTTCATCATAAGTCCAAGCCATACCAATTGGGCTTTGGTCTCCTTGTCGGTAATAATACAAAGCTTCTTCATAGTTTTTCCTCTTGCGCGCTAAGTTGCCCAATAAAGAATAGGTATTACCTTCCAAATCTGGGTGATGATAGTTTTTGAGATATTCTTTCAAAATATCCGCATAAAACTGCGCCGAATCCAAACGATTTTCCCATTCGTAAGACAAACCCAATTGCATATAAGTCGGCCACTTTGCCAAAACGGAGCCGCTTTCAAAATCTGGGTGATGCAACGCTTTTAAAGCCCATATTCGGGCTTGCTGTGGATCATTTTTAGCAGCATAGTTAATAAATTTTAAATTATAAAGAAAAATAGACCACTCTGTTTTTTCTTCATGGGTCAGAGGTATGGCTTCGTTAATCTCCATAATTGATTGAGACCAATTGCCTGTTGTAGCATGGTAAAAAGCCATTTGACCAAGCGCACGTATTCTGCCTATAGTCGAATTGATTTTTTGAGCCAAAGAATCTGCCTCATGTGCATATTTCATTACCCTCATCGAATCGCCTTTGGCAATATACATTTGTGACAATAAGATAAGGTTGTTTATCTTATTGGTATCGCCTTTCATGTTAGGCAACGCAAGTGTTATGCTATCCATCACCTGTTTGTCAAAAGGTATTGGTTGTGCCTTTGCTTTTATTATAGTTAAAAGGAACAATATTAATATGCCCCACAATAGCCGTTTTATTGTATCCATTTCTTAATTTTTAGAAGGTAAAGTAATAATAAACGTCGTCCCGACCCCCTCAGTAGATTTGACTTTTAAGGAACCATCATGCCCTTTCGTCACAATATCATAAGCCAATGAAAGACCCAAACCCGTCCCTTCTCCAGTCGGTTTTGTTGTAAAAAACGGTTGGAAGACTTTGGCGCGCACGCTTTCAGGCATACCGATGCCATTGTCTTTGATTTTTATGACTATTTGATTGTCAACCAGTTGTGTTGAAACTGTCACAGTCGGTTGATACCCCCCCTCAGTATTTCCCTCGCTTTTTTCATTCACAGCATGAAAGGCATTGTTGAACAAATTCAGAATGACTCGTCCCAAATCTTGTGGCATAACCTCTATCTTGGGAAGTCCGTCTTGAAAGTGCATTTCCATTGTAGCCTTAAAGTCTTTGTCCTTGGCTTGAAGTCCTTGATAGCTCAATTGGAAATATTCTTCTACTAAAGCGTTGATGTCGGTCAGTACTTTTATGCCTTTTTGGGTACGCGAATGTTCAAGCATACCTTTCACAATGTCGCTGGCACGTTTGCTATGGTGGTTTATTTTCTCTTGGTTTTGGGTCAAATCGAACATTAATTCCTTAACATATTCCATGTCAAAGGGTTCTTTAGTTATTTCTTCGTTGAGCTCTTTCGCAATATCAACACTGAGTTCTGAGAAGTTCATTACAAAATTCAAAGGGTTTTGGATTTCGTGGGCGATACCAGCGGTCAATTCCACCATTGAAGCGATTTTTTCTTTGTGAACACGCTGTTGATTCATGAGTTTTTGACGAAACTGGAACTGTGCAAAAAAGTAAGCGACGGCACTGACAACAACTAAAGCATATAACAGCAGCATGGGCACAAACCACCATTTATGCCAAATATTACCTTCAATGACAAAGTCAAAATTTGTGGGTAAGGCATTTGGTTCGTTCGCTTTTACCTGAAATGAATAGTCACCCCCATCAAGATGTGCATATTGTGCTTGTGAGCAGTTGTCACAAACAATCCAGTCATAATCAAGACCTATTAACCGATAGGCAAACGATTTTTGCTTGGGATTTTGCGTATTGATAAAATTAAAAACCAAGTAGTTTTTGTCGTAAGTAAACTTATGAAGCGACAGGTCAGATAGGTTGGCAGAGTCAGGCATCGCGCCTTTTAAATTACTCATAATTTTCACTGAAACAATTCGAGCAGACGCACTGTTATCTTGCGCTTTAAGCGTGTAGCAAAAGAAGCATAAAAGTACAATGTGTAAGGCAAGTTGATATTTTTTCATGAAAACCTTAATTATTCTACGCTGTAAATGAATGATATTGTTTAGCCTTGATAAAGCCGTTTGCCAAGCCAAAAGGCATAAGCAAAGCAACAATACATAAAGATAGTAGCGATTGACCAAACCATATAGAATTGAAGATACATATTCTGCGAATAAGTCAGCATGGGTCCGCTGAAGACATCGAAAAAGCCGATAACGTTGTTGGCTAGCACCCCAATACTTACCCAAAACATAGGTTCTTCAGTGAGCTTTACGACACTTGAGTCTCTAAACAACTGTGTTAAGTAATAAATAGCGATGACTGAAATCAGGACGATGGCTATCGTGTTTGAATAACCGTTGTTTTCCGTACCTGACCAAAAGAAGGCATCAAAAGCTATAAAAGGGAGTAAAACAAACCCCGTATTGCCTATTATTTTACTTGCTTGACCTTTAGGAAGGGCTGCCGAAAACACAAAAGATACCGTCAGAATATCAATTGCCGTAAAAAAATAGAGGGTGGTGTTTTTCATGGAAAAAAAGAACCAGACAGATACAATGTCCAAGAGTAGAGTCGCACAAAGACCTATCAGAAGAAACTTTAGTTCTTTCTTATAGTAAGCGCGAAAGTAAAATGCTACCAGAATAGGTAAAGCAACGATGTATTCAGCAGTAAACACGAGGTAGTTGGCTATTTCTATCAATTTCATATGTATGGCGTATTAATTGTTACAAACTCAAGGATTGAGGTCAATTTTCACAAAAACATTTCGAATCCCGATACCTTCGAGACTGAGGGGGTATTCGGAGCGACTTAAAAGTGCTCCGAATACCCGACAAAATAGTTACAGTAAAGTTTCTCCAAAAGGTGGTGTACCGAGTTTTGGTCCGCCGAGCACAGACGCACCTCTTTTAGTTACGGCATGAGGCGACCGCCATTTGTAACCATCATAGGTTGAAAATAAAATATCTGCTGCCCCTTTTGACCGCCGAAAGATGAGGTGAAGACAATTCCACTCTTCCGTAGTTTCCGCTTTAATGAAACCCATCGTGATGTCTAAACCTTTAACCGACTGGCTTTCAAGGGCATTGAGTTTGGCTAAGAAATCGGAGAGTCTGATATATAAACCAAAATTGAAGTTCGGTTCTGAAAGAGGTTGTGGGCTTAGACTTTTTTTAAACCGTGCGCTATTGTCCTTATTTGCTTGTTTTTGGCTGTTATTGTTATTCAATGACGCGTTCCCATTCGTAAAATGCTTGGAAGAACTCTTTGGCATTTTAGCAGGATCTGTGAGATCAAATTTGACCCCCGTCATGATTAAACCCAAAACATCCCTACTATTAGGCGAATTGTTTGCAGATTCAAGACTGAAACTGATGCTTAAATGAGTAAACCCTTCATCTAAAAAATCTTGAATATTGTTTTTTAACGCCTGAATGGGAAGGGTCATGACAGGCGCATCGGTGTTTGGAAATAAGCCATTAAGGCTTTGTTTGAATGCAATCTCTTGTTGGATAAGGGATTGGTGAATGTCGGCATCTACGTCAAAAATTCCAGAACATTGGTCGAGAAGATCTTGTAAGTCGGATAAGTTTGGAAGTGTAGTTGGCATTTTTGGTTTTTTTTTAAGATGAAAAAATTAATTAATAAAATTAGATTCGAATAAAGGTAAAAAATTTTAAACAAAATACCTGCATTTTAATGGCATAAAAATGTTGAAATTTAAAGCTCAATAAGTCAGAAAAGTTGATATTGTGCATATTAAATATTTTACTTTTTTTCTTTTATAGTGGTATTATTGGATAAAGCCATCGAAGTTTAATGTCTTTTTAACGTATCGTTCTGTTTTACCTTTACTTCTTTCAGTGTTATTGAATGGGTAATTTTAACACAAAAGTTGTTCCGACCCCCTCAGTAGAAACCACTTCCAAAGTCCCGCCATGCCCTTTTGTAACAATATCATACGCCAATGAAAGCCCTAAGCCTGTCCCTTGTCCCGTTGGTTTAGTGGTGAAAAAAGGTTGAAACACTTTGGCTCTTACGCTTTCGGGCATACCTGTGCCGTTGTCTTTTACTTTTATAATTATTTGATTGTCAAGCTGCTGTGTGGTGACAAATATTGAGGGGGTATATAATTGTTCCGCCGCCACGTTCGGGGAACTTTCAAAGTTCCCCGAACGTATTTGATTCGCTCGTTCATTCACGGCATAAAACGCATTATTAATCAAATTCAATAAAACACGCCCAATATCTTGTGGAATCACTTCAATCTTAGGCAAGTTTTCATGCACAATCAATTCATAATCAGCATTAAAAGTATTGTCTTTCGCTCTTAAACCATGA
>JAYSQG010000208.1:0-12990 GCA_043721685.1 Saprospiraceae bacterium
GACATATCGTTGTAAATAAGGCGGACAAGGTTGTTTTTTGTAGAGATTTTCTCCATTCGCTGTGTTTTTTTTAAAAGGATGATGAAATACGATTGCTCATATGATGCGATAAAAACTATAAATCCCTTTCCATTATTGCTTTGTTAACAAATTATTTCAAAAAATAAATAGATTTACCCAAATAAAGTTATGAATGATGGTTTTTTATTTTGTTATGATGAAATGTTGTCACAGTTTTATATGAATGTGTCATCAAACCAAGGATAGATTGTTTAAGTGTTTACATTTTGTCACTTGCCCTTTTTACTGAGGGGGAATTAAGACAAAAGGAGAAAGCCAAAATTGTCTTTTATAGTAGAAAAGTAAGGATTCAGAATGGTTTGTGTTTCATCTAACAAACTGCGGATAAAAATTTCCTGCTCTTCATCCGTCAAGCCAATCAATTGTTTTTGAATAACATCAATTTCGCCAATCCGCGCATTTTCTAATCTGGCAGTATCCAAATTCAAGCGTTTTATGGTGTATTCAACTTGTTGCTTTTGTTGAAGTGTGCAAATTCTGCTCGGTTCAACAACGCCATCAAGATATGAAAACAAAGGAGAAACATTATCGGTTGGATTGAGCAAAAGGATATAATCAATCTCAATACCATGATGTCTGTCTTTTGTTTTCTGATGCCCACAAGAAGCACTGGTTTTTATTTCTGCTTCTGATTGAGTTGCAGAAACTGTATTGCTTTCACAAGATAAGAGCATATTGGAATAGTCAAAAATGCGGGTTGGTGTCTCATGTTGTTCTTCAAAATGGTCAATATGATAACCTAAATTACCTGTATCTGGGGCTTTCACCAATATACGACATTCACAATAACAACACAACGACTTTTGTGAAGCCATTAATTGTTTGACAATTTCTTTTCTTTGCCTTTTTGAAAGTATGAAAGCTGTCGAAGTTTTGCCCCGAAGTTGCTCTTGTATGGCGGGATAAAGAGCAAGTCTTTGAAAATATCTCATACACCAACCGCTTTAAAACGTTTTAAACTCAAATCCAAACGGCGCATTTCAGCACTATTTGGGTCGAGGTTTAAAGCGTCAATTTCTGCTTTTAATTTAAGACCCATTTCAGTTTCCTGCAAGCCTTTGCGGACAAGGGCTAAATAATTATCCACGGCATTAATAACGGCGGTATTCCTTGGATTTGCACCCATAACCTCTAAAATATAGTCAATAGAGTGACCTTTTGTGTATTTTGGATGCACGACTTCTATGGCATTTTCGTCAATTTCTAATAAAAAAACCTCATCGGCATTGGCAGAACCAATGATGTGTGGTGAATGCGTGGCAACAATAACTTGGTTGTTTTCGCCTATGTTTTGATATAATTTTACTACTTTTTGCTGCCATGTTGGGTGCAAAGAATCTTCTGGTTCATCAATCATAATGATTGAATCTTTGGGGTTGAGTTTACTTAAATAAATAGCTCTGAAATACAAATTTTGTTCACCACTTGATAATTCTTCAAATTTTATTTTTTGACCATTAGCACTTTCAAAAATAAGTTCTTCTGATTCTAAGTCAACCAGTTTAGTTGTTAGGTTAAGTCCATTTAGTGCTTTTGTGATTTCTTTGATGGCTTTTTCTTTGCTTTGCCGTGGAGGAGTATCTTGGTTTTTAAAAATTTCGTCTCTTATACTTTTAAGTGCAAGTTCTTTCATCTTGTCTTTATCAGAACTTAAATGAATAATCTTAATTGCTTCATCTAAATTTTGTTCGATATTTCTAACTGGTAAATAGACAATAGAAGTATTCCTAAAAGCCTTATTAAGTCTTTCAAAAATTCCAATTGAAATTGTTGTTGTATAAAAAATATTAGTTGGATTATCATCAAAATTTAGTGTAATAAACTCATTTTCATTATTCAATTTATTATATAAATCGATCAATTTTGTTCTAACCTTACCTTTTGGATTATCATATTTTTCTATTTTTTTATAGGTATCATCATAATTTTTCAAGTACATATCTAAATATTTTTGTACTCGCTTTTTTTCTTCTAAAGTCAAATCAATTTCAACTTCAATAAAGGTATTTTTATCCTGTGGAAAGTTTTTTGAAAGATTTTCATTGCAGATACTTAATATAATCTCTAAAATAGTCGTCTTCCCACAACCATTCACCCCCGCCAAAACGATTTTGTCCAAAGTCTCACCATTGGCATCCGTAAAATCCAATTCAAGGTCATTAAAGACTTTGTAGTTTTTGATATGCAACTTCCGTATTTTCATTTTTTATGAATTTTATGTAGGCAAAGATAAAATTAAAATAGTGTGAGGTGTAAAATTTTGTAAGATAAAGGCAATAATAAACAAAAAGTACATTATTTTTGCAAAATAAAAATAATTGTTTTTTATTAAAACAAATTGTGCACTCTATGTATTCAAAAGAACAACAACGCCATCTTTACGACTTGTCAAAAAGGTTTTTAAGTGAAAATACTGAGGGGGGGGATTCTCCAAATCCAAAGGCAAATGTTGCCGATTTGCAACAGCTTTTGCGCTACCACGAATGGCGTTACTACGTCTTAGATGACCCACAAATAAGTGATTATGAGTATGATATGCTGTATAAAAAACTAGAATCACTCGAAGACCAATATCCTGAATTGCAAACGCCCGACTCGCCAACTATGCGGGTGGGTAACGATATAACAACCGATTTCAAGACCGTTCCGCATCTAACAAAAATGCTGTCGCTTGAAAATTCGTACAACGCCGAAGACCTCAACGACTTCGACGAGCAAGTGAAAAAATTAGCAGATTTGGAAGCTGAGGTGGAGATAGAGTACGTTGTTGAACCCAAATTTGATGGCGGAACAATTGCTTTGGTTTATGAAAATGATGTATTAATCCGTGCTGCCACACGTGGCAATGGCACGATGGGTGAGGAAATGACGGCTAATGCAAAGGTCATGCGCTCTATTCCACTACGTGCAGCGTTTTCAAAATCGGGTATTCAAAAAGTAGAATTGCGAGGTGAAGCCTTGATTCGGAAAGATATTTTTGACAAAGCCAATAAACAACGTGAAGCTGAAGGGCAACAGCTATTTGCCAATCCTCGCAATGCTGCAACAGGCGGTTTACGAACAAAAGACCCCAAAGAAACCAAGGCGCGAGGGCTTGAAGCCTTTGTTTATCAGCTCGGATATGCAGAGAATACTGAGGGGGGGCTTGTGTCAAATCAATTCAAAACACACCATGATTCGATTGAATATTTAGGCAGTTTGGGCTTTAAAGTGCCTCATGCGGCGACTAAAGTGTGTAAAAACATAGCAGAAGTCATCGCTTTTTGCAATGAATGGCAAGAGAAACGCGACAGTTATGACTATGAAATTGACGGTATGGTGGTAAAGGTCAATGATTTGGAATTGCAGTCACGTTGTGGCTATACTTCGCATCATCCGCGTTGGGCAATTGCTTTTAAATTTAAGGCGAAGCAAGCGACGACAAAATTACTCAATGTCGAATATCAAGTCGGCAAAGTTGGTTCGATAACGCCTGTGGCAAAATTGCAGCCTGTTCAGTTGGCAGGGGTGATGGTTTCATCCGTTTCGTTGCACAACGAGGATTTTATATCGTCAAAAGACATTCGCATTGGCGACACCGTTTTGGTTGAAAGGGCGGGCGATGTCATTCCTTATATCGTCAAACCGATGGCGGACTTGCGTGATGGCTCTGAGCAAGTGATCGAGTATCCCGAATTTTGTCCAATCAATAAGAAAGAAAAAGTCGCTTTGGTGCGCGAAGAAGGCGAGTCAGCGTGGCGTTGCCCTGTCTGTACGTGCGGGGCGCAGGACTATCAGCGTTTCGTTTTTCACGTTTCAAAAGATGCGATGGATATTGAAGGCATGTCGAAGGCGACGATTGAACGTTTTCAAGCAGAGGGTTGGTTGCGGACATTGGCAGATATTTATCGGTTGAATTATGAAGCGATTTCAAAATTGGAAGGTTTTGGCAAAAAATCAGCCGATAACCTTGAAAAGGCGATAGAAAAAGCAAAAAAGAACCCTATTCAACGCCTTTTACACAGTCTAAGCGTTCATCATTTGGGCAAAAAAGCCGCTAAATTATTGGCAGCAGAAGTCGAACACGTCTTGGATTTAGCCACTTTTGATGTTGAACGATTGACTTCAGTAAAAGAAATTGGGCCTGTTTTGGCTGAAAATGTAATTGACTATTTTAAAAATGAAAAAAATATTGCGGTTCTAAAAGAGATGGAAAGTCTCGGTGTCAACCTCATGGCAACGGACGAAGACCGCAAATTGGCTCAAAATACTGAGGGGGTACTTTTTGGCAAAACGATTTTGTTTACAGGTACTTTGATGCAATTTCCACGTGAACAAGCGGAAAAAGCGGCAGCAGCAGCGGGTGCAACCATCTCTTCAAGCGTTTCAAAAAACCTGAATATCCTTGTTGTAGGAGAAAAAGCAGGATCAAAATTGAAAAAAGCGCAAGATTTGAAAACTGTTCAGATTCTTACAGAACAGGAGTTTTTGGATTTGCTTAGGTGATTTTGATTCATAATAAGCTGCAAATTACGATTTTAAAACGAAAAAAGGTTTGGAGACAAACATCTCCAAACCCTTAAACCTTTTTAGAAAGGACACAAAATCTAAACTCTACTGAAAATTGCTATACTAAAACTCAGACTCACTCATATTTCAAAGTTTTGTAGTAAGCGGGTGATTCAAAATCACCCGCTTACTTGTCCGCATTACATTTTTGGCAACAAAACCGCGTCAATAGACTGAATAACGCCATTCGATTGATACACATCATATGTGTTGATGTTCGCAGAACTACCGTTTTCATCCCAAACAGTAATGTTATGTGTGCCATTCATCTTGAAATACAATTTACCACCTGAAACCGTTGGTAAAGTTCCTTTTCCCTTACCCTTTTTGATAAGTGCGGACAGCGCGTTGAAATCATACTTGCCTGAAACAACGTGATAAGTCAATACTTTTGTCAATGTCGCCTTATTTTCTGGCTTCAAAAGTGTTTCAACAGTGCCTTCAGGCAAATTTTCGAACGCATCATTGACAGGGGCAAAAACTGTGAAAGGACCTGCGCCTTGCAAAACATCAACCAAACCTGCCGCTTTAACAGCCGCCACAAGGGTCGTATGTGCCTTAGAATTGACCGCATTTTGAACGATGTTTTTCATCGGGAACATAGCTTCTCCGCCAACTTGAACGGTTTTAGGTTCAGACTTTTTGTTTGAAGTCATTGATTGAGCTTCTGCATTGTTGGTGCTAAGGACAGCGGCAAATACGACGAGCGCAGCCGTTTTAAGAAAGTTCTTCATGTAATTATGAATTTTGAAAATTTAAAGAAATGAATTTGTTGTTAATTTATTTTGTACTTAGTTAAAATGAATTTGTGCTCAATAAATATTGAATGGGCTTTAACAAATACTATGTTAGGCTAAAAAAACAATGAATTAGGCTAAATAGACATCAAATCAGTGTTCACTTAAATTAGTTTAGTGTTTATTAAAGTCAATAAAAAAATTTAATGCGGTTACCGTTAAGATGAAAATTATGTGATTTAATTTGTTGTTCTGTGTTTCAATATACGATGTTTAAAGATTGTTTGGTTTTAATTTTAAATAAAAAAGATTTGATGAAATTTAAATTTTGAAATACAATTTGTTGTTTTTATTTGCGAGAATATAAGTTTGTTCGGTTTTAAAAAAAAAAATCTGTGATGCTAATTTGTTGTTCGTTGAAATCATTTACGAGAATATAAGTTCATTCGGTTTTCATGGTTTGAAAAAAAAACCTGATGCTGTACTCAATTATAAATAATTGCCTGAAATGAAAATTCTAAATTGACAATAAACAGCTGCATGCATTTTTCGTTTTTCACTTTCACTTAGAATAATTTCTTGTTCGGTGATGTCATTTACGAGGCTTAAGGTCGCATCGGTTTTCAAACGTTAAAAAAAACTTAAAAAAAGTGGGAAATACTGAGGGGGTACTTCCTCGCTGAACTGTCTTATTTTAAATCACTGATTTCAGGATTTTTCAGGTTAGAGTTTTTTGTACTATCGTAGGCAGGGTTTAAAACCCTGCCTACGTTTAGGATGCTATTCATTAGTAACAAAGTGAAAGAATCTGAACAATATTCAAAACAGATTCTTTCACTTCGTTCAGAAAGACAAAAAAAATAGTGAAATTGGTGTCCGAAATCTCTAATCTTAAAAATCCACAAAACCAATTATTTGTGCAAGTCATTGAAAAAGAAGTATTTATAGCAATAAATCAAGGTGACGAATCATCATTTGAGCAGTTGTTTAGGGCGTTCTATCCGCGCTTGTGCGCTTATGCCCGAACGATTTTGTCAGACAATGACGAGGCAGAGGAAATCGTGCAAACCTTGTTTTGTCGGCTTTGGGAGCACCGGAAAAAACTCGAAGTCACGACTTCGGTGCAAGCCTACCTCTTCAGAGCCGTGCGGAATGCGAGTTTAAATCAGATAAAAAAAGTTCAAATTAGAGATGCGTACAAAACCATGAATTTGGAAGAAATAAACCAAAATCCAGAAGTGCAACCCGACCACGCCACAACCGAAGACCTGCGGCAACGGATAGAAAAGGCGATTGCCGACCTACCCGAACAGTGCCGCTTGATTTTCAAAATGAGCCGTTTTGAGGAGTTAAAATACAGAGAAATCGCCGATTCCTTAGGGATTTCGGTGAAAACAGTGGAAAATCAGATGGGTAAGGCTTTGAAAATTTTGAGATTTAAATTAGCAGATTTTATGACTATTGCTTTGATAATGAGCGTTTTAGGACTATAAAACTAAGAGTTACTAAATTTTAAAAATTTAGTAACTCTTAAGCACCCCCGCAGTATTTATATAAAAAATACATGTTTTGAATGAATGAATTATACGACATAGATGATTTAATCGCCAAAGTCCTTGCCGACGAAGCGACTGCCGATGAGCAAACAGCCGTCGAAAGTTGGCTCGATGCTGCGCCAGAAAATCGGAAGTATTTTGAGGATTTGAAGCGCATCTGGTTTGAAAGTGGCGATGCCGTCGAGTCTCTGGCGGTTGACACCGACGCGGCTTGGCAACGGGTTCATCAGCGCATACACGAGCCACCTAAACGACTGACTGTTAAGTGGTTATCAACTGCCAATATCATGAAAATAGCCGCAGCCGCGCTCATTTTGTTTGGTGCGATACAGTTTTTTAATAAAGGTGATTCGGTACTGGCGACAAAAGAAATCATCGCTACGGCTACCGTTATACAGGACACGCTTTCGGACGGTTCACGAGTCAGTTTGAATAAAAAATCGAGTTTGACAACCGTTTTTTCAAAAAATGAACGCCGTGTCAAAATGTCAGGCGAAGCCTTTTTTGATGTCGCTCACGATACCGAAAAACCATTTGTGATTGAAGTTAAAACATTGGAAATCAAAGTAGTAGGCACATCTTTCAACGTGGATAATTTATCAGAAACAGGAAAAATTGTCATCGTTGTCGAAACAGGCAAAGTTTTACTGAGGGGGGCAAATGGCGCAGAAATTTATGTCGAAAAAGGCGACAAAGCGATTTATGACGTAGCCACAGGGCAATTTGAAAAAGTAAAAAATACAGATAGGAATGTCACAGCTTATAAAACAAACATTTTGGGTTTTGAAAAAACAACATTAAAAGATGCCGTCAAACAAATAAATCAGCTTTTTGATGCCCATATTGAGATTGTTTCGCCTGCAATTGAAAATTGCCCGATTACTTCGACTTATGCAAAAGGTGAAGATTTGGATTTTTATTTTAAAGAAATTATTGGTGAATCCATCAATTTAAAGGTTCAAAAAGTAGGCGATAAAATGGTGTTAAGTGGCACAGGTTGTAAAGAGTAAACGGTTTTTAACCGTAAAAACCACCGCCTCCGTCGAAATGAATTTTTTATTTTTCCTGACCCCCTTATTTTCGGGTTTTGAAGTATCAGATTCAAAATCAATGACTTATGCTTAGAAACAAACCTTTGAAAATATTTAAAAAACAATGGGCAAATTTTCAATGGAGAGAAGTTTGCCCATTGTCGTATGTACCACACCTCTTTGTTTTTTGCTTCTTGCCTTTTTATTCTTTTGCTCAAACGTCTATATTAGAAAGGAATGTCACTTTAAAAGTGCAAAATACGCCTGTGGGTGAAGTCTTAAAAACGATTTCACAACAAGCCAATTTTTATTTTTCTTACAATTCAAACATACTCGATGCCAATAAAAAGGTGTCTGTTTTTGCCGAAAGCCAATCAGTGCGGGGTGTCACACGCACCGTTTTGGGCGATAATTATGAGTTCAAAGAAAAAGGTAATTACCTCATTATCCGTAAATTAAAAACCGATGAAAGGCTAATAGGTGGTTATATCAGCGACCAAAAAACAGGCGAAAAACTATCCAATGTGACTGTTTATGATAAAAAATCCTTAAAATCTGCAACAACCGACAAATTTGGATACTACGAAATCGTGAGTCGTGAAGCCATAAAAGAATTATCCGTTGCGCGTTTCAACTACGGTGATACGTTGTTGCAAGTTCGTAGCGAAACAGCGACCCCTCAGTATCTCGACGTGTCGTTGCTGCCCGTACCAACTCCCGAACCTGAACACGAGCCTGAAACAAAACCGCTAACCATAAAAATAAAAGTGGACGGCGGTGACATTGATGGTTATAGAGAACAAGTTTTGCTGTCACAAGCCACTTTCGAGCGTTGGTTGCGCAGCGGTATCCGCACCGTCGAGCGTGTGAATGACCAAAACATCAAAAGCAATTTGGAGCGAAAATGGCATTTTTCGCTGTTCCCTTATGTCGGTTCTAACTTAGGATTGAGTGGCAATGTCGTCAATAATTATTCTATCAATGCCACAGTCGGTTATTCTGCGGGCAACCGTATTTTTGAATTTGGTGGTTTGGGCAATATTAATCGTGGCAATGTCAGTGGTTTACAAATAGCTACTCTTTTGAATGTGGTAAAATATGATTTGCGCGGTTTGCAAATAGCAGGTATTGTCAATAAAGTTAGAGAAAATCGCGGCTTACAAATCGCTGGCATTACAAACGCTGCCGATATACTGAGGGGAGGGCAAATTTCGCTCATTAACAATTATGCAGTACATGGCAATGATGGCGTTCAAATCGCCGGTATCGTCAATAAAGTTGCTAACGGCAGAACGGGCGTTCAAGTCAGTGGCATGACGAATAATGCGGATACGGTAGGCGTTCAAATTGGTTTGATTAACTCTGCAAATAAAGTAAGAGGCTTGCAATTGGGTTTTATAAACGTCTCGGACACTATGTCGGGCATCGTTTTGGGCTTCTTCAATGTGGTCAAAAAAGGCTATCACGTCCTTGAAGTTTCGGCAAATGAAGGCATTTTTGTCAATTTGGCTTACAAAACAGGCACTCGCAAGTTTTATACAAACTACATCGGGTCGGTAAGGGTGGACAGTGGTGCGTTTTGGCAGCAACCGCTTTGGGGCGTCGGCTTAGGATTTGGCTCGTGCATACCCCTCAGTAAAAAAGTGAGTTTGACGCTTGATGCAACGGTGCAACACATGAGTTTAGGTCAAATTACACCAAAATTAAATAATGAATTGTTTCGTTTTGTCCCAGCTTTAAACCTTCAAGTATCTAAAAAATTAGGTATTTCCATAGCCCCAACACTCAATGGCTACTATGAGAATTTGGCAGATGAACAAGCCGCTACCGTTTTTCGAAAAAAAATAGTGCCTAATTGGCAAACAAAACAGTCTGGTAAATGGACTTCATGGGTGGGTGGTTATGTAGCTTTAAGGTTTTTTTAAGCCCCAAAAATCACTCCAACACCACCAATGCACCCAATAACGGAAAGTGGACATAATGAACAAAAGGTTTGTCGCCAAAAATCTTTGTCAAAGCCTTTTGAATCAAGCTAAAACGCATCGCATAAGCGCCAGCTTCTGATTTAACCTTTTTAACATCATTTAGGTCAGATGATAGAATGACCACGAGCGACCCATCTTTATTTTCAATCAAAAAAGAAAGTTCTGTTTCGTACAAACGTCCATTGTGATGCCCACGAATAGGATAGCGACGATTGATGTTGTCAATATTATATTTTTGATATAAAAAATCAAACAAAGAATTGGCTTGACGAACAAACCATTGAGAATCAAGCATTTCTAAAATTTCATAACGGGTTGCAAGTTGTTTGGCAAGCGATAAATTTCCTTGTAAATCCTCCGGTTGCGCTTCGCAAGCCGTCAAAAAAGCGGTGTATGCCTTGCAAACCAAAGCTGGATTAGCATCTTCTTTAAGCGGAATAGCCGAAGCATACCCCTCAGTATCGCCCACTTTTAAAGCGTTTCCAACACTAAAAAACTCTTTTTCTAAGTCAATTTTATAGGCGAGGAATTGCCGTTTGCCTTGTCGCAACTCCATGTAATCAGTCTGTTCTGCTGGAATATCAGCGAATCCAAAATCTTTTGAATACCATTCTTCTTTAAAATCCTTAGTCAAATACTTTTCATGCCATTCAAAAGGCGTTTCGTTGCCTGTTTCTATGGTCGGAAATTCTTCTTTGCCATTATGCCAAGCCCTATTTAGCCATTTGGTTACGCCACCTTGATAAGTGGGTAAAACAAGATAGTCACGCGCTCGTGTGATGCCGACATAAAGCAAACGGGCTTCTTCGGAAAGCACTGATTTCGTTTTTTCAGCTTTGGCATTGGATTCATTGATGCGCTCTTCCAAAGTCGTATTTCTAAATTGGTCGGCATAAGGATTGACCCAAAAACGTAGCCAACGACCGCTCAAAATATCGTCCAAATTGACCCCCTTCCCGATTGTATCGGGATTTCCTTCGTCAACAGTATTAGACACGATTTCGATGCCAAACACATCATTTCGCAGCGATTGGTCAAGGCTACCCATGACACAAATTGGATATTCCAAACCTTTTGACTTATGGTAAGTCAGTATATTTACGGCATCGTCATTTTCGCCTGAACTCTGTGTATCTTCTTCTCTTTCTGCCTTTTCTGCGATCCAAAGAAGGAAGCCGCCGAGCGATGCTGCCGAGTGTAAGCGATTGCAAGCGTTTTCATATTGTAAAGATAATTGTCGTATAACATCAATATTTTCAAGCCTTTGTGCTTTGTTTCCCCATGCAGCTATGATGCGTCGGAGGTCAAGTTCTTCAAGAACAAAGTTCAAAATTTCATTGGCGGACAACTCCAATGTGTCACGTCTAAGGTTATTTATTTTGTAAATAAAATCATTGTTAACTGCCCATTTCCAATCGTAACTATCTTCTCCAACGCCTTCCAAAAAATGCAAACGGTCTTCAATAATTTCTGATAATTCAAGCCTTTCTGCCAATAACAAAATCTCTGCAATTGCCAACGAATCATGTTTATTGAGCAAGTAACGCAAGACCGCTAAAACCAATTTCGCTTCCGCCGTTTCAAGCAAACCTGTCCGTGCAATAGCTGCTTTTAAGCCTGCCCGATGCAGATTTTCAGCCATATCAGTACATTGTTTATTGGAACGACAAAAAATTGCAACATCGCCCGCACGTGCCAAACGGATATGTTTTTCACCTTTGGGCATTATATATATGCCTGTGTCGAGCATCTTTTTCAGTTGTTCGGCAATGCAGGAATTGAACCAATCGGCATTGGGTTTATTGCGTTTGTCTCCACAATTGTCGAGTTGAAAATGCCAATGAATGAGTGCATCAGTTTGTGAAGGTAAGTCTTTACGTTGTGGATTTAAGGCAATTTGCTCAATCGGTAATTCTGGAAATGCTTTTTTAAAAATGGCATTTGTCGCAAAAACAATATCTGGACGGCTGCGCCACGAGTCTTTCAAAATGTCCTCGTCTTTGATACCAACGTGTGCTAAAATCGCTTGCATCAAACGGGGTTCTGCTCCTCTGAAACCATAAATGCTTTGTTTTGGGTCGCCTACCCATATCGAATGATTGGCAATTTTTGATAACTTGAGAAAGACATCGAGTTGAATCGGGCTGGTGTCTTGAAATTCATCTACCATCAGCAAGTCCAGTTCGTCTTTTAAGACGGCAATTACTGAGGGGTCTTCCAAAAGTCCACGTACCAAAACCTCCATATCGGTATAGTCAATCAAAGCACGTTGCTTTTTGAAGCGGTCAAATTCGGCAATGGCTTCGGCGGCTATTTCAAAAATTGTAAAAATAAAATCACGTATATCTCTTTGAAATTCAGGAAATTGAACGTGTGTTTTACAAAACTCTACGAGGTCTTCTAAGTGCGATTTACTTTTTGCCCCAATTTTTATTTTGGTCAATTTCACCCAATTATACCAATGCAAAGAACCTCTTGCACGCAGTTCGTTTCGGATTAATTTGAGTTCACCGATGCCGTCTTTTGTTACTTTTGTTTCGTCTGGACTGCCTTCGAGGTTGTCAATAGTGACTTGTAAAAGCGTTAATAGATGTGCATTGTAATCAGCGACCCCCTCAGTATTTTGAGCATCATCAACGACCAAAAAGGGGATGAAACTTTCAAAAGACTTTATTTTACTTTCTTCCAAAACCGCTAAGGAAAAAGCATTGGCACGCGATACATCGACGATTTCACGGACGTTTTTACGCCAATCGTATGTCCCTTTTTTGGTCATGCCGAGTTTATCACAGAGGTCATTCATGCGGTTCACTCTGTCATAAGTCATAATTTGAGACAAAGAGAGATTGAAAAAAATCTGTTGGTCTTCGTCTGCCATGATATCTACTTGTGGCGAAACACCCGCTTCAAAGGCAAACCGTTTCAATAATTTAACCCCTAAGCCATGCACTGTGCCGATGAGGGCATTTGAAAGGTCATTCGCCTGTTCCGTCAAGCCTTCTTCAAGGAGTTTGGTACTGACACGTTCATGGAGTTCAGCCGCCGCTTTTGA
>JAYSQG010000209.1:0-6698 GCA_043721685.1 Saprospiraceae bacterium
TCGAAATGAAAACAAGACTTGTAAGCTTACCTTAGAGAAGACGGTTATTTCTCAAATAGACCACAATTTTTTACCAAAACTTTCATAGTACCCTAAAACCCTAACCGTCATGTTGAGAAAAACAATCGTTATTGTTGATTATGATACTCAAGAACTGTCTAGTATCCTCGATTCATTAGTAGATATGCACGATATTTTAGTTGTTTCTAACAATCGTTTACCTGATTTGCCCATTCCGACTAACCGCGTGTTGGCACTTGTTATGCTGTGTACAAAACCAAATGAAGAGATTCTACAAAGTCTCCAAACACTGCGTTTTTGTTATTCGGATTTAAAAATCATTGTCATATCGCCACAGCCAACACCTATTATGATTACGCAAGCCGTTCAGAAGGGTGCTAATGATTACCTCAATATGGCGAGTAATGACTTTAAACTCCTCGAATGTCTCCAACTATACAGCCCAAAATTTATGCGTACCCCCTCAGTATGGCAACGTTTTTTGGCTTGGTTACAACCCCGTCGCTTGTCGGTGATGCCCGTTACCACTCAAAAAATGGCAATAATTGAACCAATTATGGCAGCTTTGCCTGAAAAGTGGTATATGCCTGATGACAAACCGACCCCTCAGTATAGTAACCTTATTGAGGTTCAATTGTTCGGCGATTTTAAAGTAAAAATTAACGGAAAAGACTTTCAACCCAAAACGAATGGGTTGTTACTCGCCTATCTGCTTTACAACCATAATCGCCCGATTCATAAAGAGATCTTAATGTCTAAGTTTTGGGGAGACAATGTGAATGATGCTAAAAACTGCCTCAATGTGGCTATTTTTAGCCTTCGGAAGTCTTTTTCTAAGCTAACAGACGAAAAAATGATTGTTTTTAAGAACGATTACTACACCATGAACACAGATTTTTGGCGTATCGAAACCGATACGGATGCATTTTCACGCCTGTGGGAAAGATCTCGTTCATTGCTACGTACCCATAGTTTGGAAAGTGCTATTGAGGATCTAAAAAATTTAAAAATGATGTACCGCGACGATTTTTTACCAAATTTTAACCACGAATGGGCTATTGGAAGGCGTGACGAGTTTCGGGAAAAACATTTGCAAGCGCTCAATTTATTGAGTGAATATTATTGGAAAAATCAAAGATTGTCCGATTGCATTGACTCTTGCCGCGACATTTTGAAAGTAGATGATTGTGTCGAACTCACGCATCGGCGGTTGATGGAATGTTATTTATCGCTAAAAATGAAAGGCAAAGCAGTACGCCAATACAAGAGCTGTCGGGAGTCGCTCAGGAAGCTCAATATTGCCCCCGAATGCGAAACAGAAAATTTGTATTTGTCTATTTTACAATCTTAGAATCGAGCAAAATTTAACCTTATTGCTTACTATTCTGAAGTTTTCCCCCTCTTTTTGTTGTTTCAAGGCGAACGAATATCTTGATTCGGCGGGGCGCACGTTTATTGCCACCAAAATAAGGGTGAATTTGTAGCACCCATTTTCTAAAAGTTGTAAACGTATGTGTTTCATTCAAAACACCCCGCGCAGTTTTGATGGTCACAGTTATCTCTTTTGTTACATAATTCAAATGGATTTCATGCTCAAATGGCTCATTCACTCCTATCGTCAAATGCGGGTTGTCGTTGAAAATTCTAAGCCTATTGACATGAAAATAAGGGGTCAATTCAATTGAATCCGTAACACTATTATATCGCCAACCCGCCATGGCTGTATTCTTGCGTGTTTGCCAAGGTGTGAAAGTCATACCGCATAACTTCGACCAATCATGTTGATCTTCATGTATTGAACCATTTTCATTGCGTATGATATAACGTGCAGACGAATCGAATCGATTGTACCAATGCAAATGTTCTATATGCCATAAAAGTCTATTTTTCAACAACTTAGTAGCGTGATGCCGACCTTTTTTCATGACATAAATGTGTTTATTTGGAACATTGGCTTTTTGAGAAAATATTGGTAAAGTAAATAAGATAAGACTTATTAAAACAACCATACGATTTGCCCAATAGTGATAATGTGCTGTCATCCTTTATTTTTTGCAAAAAGGTATTGGTTGTTTTTGACAAACCAATACCCATCTCTTAAAACTTATAACATTTGTCTTTATGCTTATTTTTAACTTTCCGATGTTTCGCTTTTTTATAACTCGTTTTTTTGAACAAAGAGGACATCTTTTTGACAGAAGTACCAGATTTTTTTGATATCCGTGAACTACTCGATGACCTATATGTGTGATCTGATTGAGAAGAAGACTTACCTTCAATACGTTCCCTCTGCTCAACAGGCACTTTCTCTTTCACCGTTTCATGGGTGACTGTTTCGGGTATCAAAGTGGACTCTTTTTCAATAGGTGTTCCATCAATTCTTGTTGTTGGTATCGCCATTTCCCTTGTCGGGTTATCCATTTTGGACATTTTTGCAGGCAAATCTGGTGTAATTGGTTCTGCTTTAGTAACACTTGGTGCAGCAATATTTGGCTGTTTATTCACGACATACTGAGGGGGTGCTGTCGGCTGTTGTGATGCAGATTTAGGTTGAATCGGAGGCACAGATTGCGTTAGGTCGATAGTTGGTGCAGCAATTGACTGTGTATTATATTGAGTTGTCGTAGTTATATTTGTCGCCACCGTTTCGCCATTTCCTCTCAGCGTCAATGGGTCAAAAGCGGGTTTTGGCGTTGCCACAACGATGCGTACAATATCGCCAATGCCATAATTTCCTTCAATTTCGGCTAAAACTTGCGCATCTGAAGCATTTTTAGATTTACTAATCACAGTTGTATTGGCATAGGCATTATCCGTTTTAACGCCTTTAATGGCGGATGTCTTTTGAGCAAACGTGAAGACACTAATGAAACTCAAAGATATCCACAGATATATGCTCTTAGAACGGTAAAAAGAAATTAAGTTGTTCATAATCAATATTTTAAGTTATTGGGAATGTTTGTTTAACATAAGCTATTGGCGAATCACACTACCTGTCCTTGGCTGCTCCTGCCCTGCTTTTTCTAGCTTTATGATTTTAGTATACAAGTCTTTATCTTCAATTATCTCTTTTAGTGTATGATTCCAAAGCGGGTCTTCTTCTGCAATTGCCGTCACTTTTAGTTCAGTACGCCTGTTCATTTGATGTGCCTCTTCTGAACATTTCACGCCATTTGCACAACTGTTGACGAGTTGTGTTTCACCATATCCTTTCCAAGTGATATTGGCTTGACTGATGCCACATTCATCTACGAGATACCTCACTGCTGATTCAGCGCGCCTGTCAGACAAGGATAAATTGTAAGCATCAGAACCTCGGACATCGGTATGTGCGCCCAATTCGACTTTAATCGCTGGATTGTCTTTCAAGAAAATGGCTAATTTATTCAACACTTTTGCCGCTTCTGGACGAATAAATGACTTATCGAAATCGTAATAAATGTTTGGAATCATAAATTTTTTGCCAACTTGAATCGAATCCAAATCAACACTTCCCAAGAAATAACCGATTTCATTGTTATGTGTCATCAAAGCCACCATATTCAGCTCCTGAACGCCCATGCCGTCCACACACATAATGCAGCCGTTGATATTCACAAAAGCTTCAATACGGCGATTGATATACTTCGGTTTTCTGACCAGCACTGTGTAGTGATTGCCTTCATTGAAAGGAAAATTAAAGACCGCTTTGGGGTGTTTCGGAATGGTCAATTCCTGCTCTTTGGTTGTGTTATTGTAAATTTCAATTTTACAATCGGCCAAAGAATTGATAGGCTCTTTCTTGCGGTCTTTGTCAAAAATCGTGATATCAAAGATATAACCCGGTTTGTTTTTAAGGGCTAAGTCTTGATGTGCCACAGCTAAATCAGTCGAAAATACATTGTTTTCCTTGAAATAAGTGCTTTTTTGCACTTCTACACGGTAGCGATCTTTTTTTGGAACAGCGATTTTGTAACGGCCATCTCCGTCTGTCAAGGTTTGGCCAAGCGGCGCAAACATTTTATCGTCATAGACAATGACACGGGCATCGGGCAGGAAATTACCATTGTGTTCATTTTTGATAGTACCCTCAATATTGACCTGTTCAGAAGCAGTCAGAACGGTACTGTTTTTTTTATCCTGTCCATACAAGAGGATCGGCAAAAAGTAGAAAAGCTGTACAAGAATAAGGAGATGTTTCATCGGACATGTGCGTTTTTGTTAAAGACTATGTGTTTCAGTATTTAGCTTTTTAACAATATTTTGTGTCCTTATGAAACCAAAAAAAACAGTAAAAGAAGGCAATTTTAGGCGCATCTAAAATTGTGTAAATTCATTAGCATTTGATACAAATATATAGGAAAAAAAAGTGAAAGTCAATAGGTATATGAAAGTATTTTTTATAATAACAAATTGTCACATGTAGCATAAAAAAAACGCTGTGATATTTTTGCGATAACCATAACCGAGCTTTGTGGCTGAAAGAGATATTGACAAAATTCATTCAGTCAAAAAATTTAAAAAAGATGAAAAAAATATTTTTTCTGCTGTTAAGCATCAGTATTTGGCAAGGCTGTATCGCTCAAAAAAGCCCTAAATCTGAAATATTCACAACCACAGAAGGTGCGATAAAAGGCTATGACCCTGTCGCCTATTTCAACGCATCTAAGCCCATAAAAGGCAAATCAAACATAATTTATACGTGGAAAGGCGCAACTTGGTCATTCAGTTCAGACGAAAACAAGCAGCTTTTTGTCGCAAATCCTGAAAAGTATGCCCCTCAGTATGGCGGCTATTGCGCTTATGGTTGGGCGCAAGGTTATCCCGCAAAGATAGAACCCGATGCATGGTCTGTCGTAGAGGGCAAACTTTATCTCAACTACGATAAAAGTGTTAAAGCGACTTGGGATAAAGACCAAAGCGGCTATATCAAAGCGGCTGACACCAATTATCAAAAACGGCAACTAAAACAACGGTAAGTGTTTAGCAAAAAACGACAATATTTCCAGTTGTGATAGTTTCGTGAATGTTGAATTAGATATTTGTATAAAAATCAGGGTGTTTTAATCTTAAACAATGTAAAAAAAATGAAAAAACTATCGCAAATCCTCTCATTTATCATCCTATTCTCTCTAAACAGTTGTATAGGAACAGATCTCATTGACGACCCAATCATTGGTGAAAAACTATCCATCACACCCCGTATTGATTCGCTTGCGGTTGGAAAAGAACAAGTCTTTTCTGTGAAATTCAGCAACAAATACGGCATTGAAGAAGCCGCAAGCAACATTACTTGGCGCAGCAGCGATGCGCAGAAAATTTCAGTTGATGCCACAGGTAAAGCCAAAGCCTTAATGGTGGGCAAAGCGACTATTTATGCTTCGAATGGCACTTCAACAGACTCTGTTGTGCTCAATAAATCAAGCAATTCGAGTACAAATAACGATACAACATTCATAAAACGTGGTGTTTTTATGCCTGTCAGCGGCTCTTACAGTGCAGGCGGCAATGTGCGGCTTCAAACCGTAAAAGGCGTAACACAAATCGTTACCGACGCGAATTTTAGCACCAGCGCAGGGCCCAGCCTTTATCTGTTGCTCGCCAATCATAAAAACGGAAGTTACACTGTTACGCCTGGTGGCAATGCCATAAATGCCGTTAGTGCGCAAATCACGCCTAATAAATTAACAACTTTTTCAGGTGCACTTGGTCTATCACGACAGCTTAAGTACCCCCCTCAGTATAACGAGCGAGGGAGAAGACGATTTGTCAACGCCCATTACCAGTAGCCTTGCACGAGAGTTGCAATACAACCTCGAACATACGATTCATCACGCTGCATTCATAAAAATTGGGGTTTTGACCCTGTTGCCTAATGTTCATTTGCCTAACACATTCGGTGTCGCGCCCTCAACTTTACGCCATCAAAAACAACAATAAAACAAAATGTGTACGTTCACTTTCTATCCAAAACCCAATGACAATGGCTTCATATTGACCTTCAATCGAGATGAAATGCCAGCGCGATCATCCGTTGATATTGTTCAAGATACAAAACGGGGCTTGGTTTATCCAAAAGATGCCTTACACGGCGGTACTTGGCTCGCTTTAAGCCCCCAAAACGGACGCTTCACCTGCCTCCTCAATGGGGCTTTTGAACGACATGAAAGGCTTTTGCCTTATCGCAAAAGTCGTGGATTAATGTTGTTAGAGAGCTTTAGATACGCCGAAATGCTTGATTTTTGGGCAATATATGACTTAACAAACATCGAACCTTTCACGATGATAACAGGTCAGGACAACACCTTTTTGGAACTGCGATGGGATGGTATTGAGCGTCATATTCTTCATTTAGACAAGGATAAACCTAAGATTTGGTCAAGCTGTACGCTTTATAATTCAGACATCAGAAGCCAACGAGAGCAGTGGTTCTCCGATTTTTTGAACAATAAAAACATCAGAAAACCTGCTACCGACCTTTGGGCATTTCACCAAACACCCAAAATAGAGGAACCTGAAAATGGAATTTTGATGCAACGTTCATCAGGCCCTTGTACTGTCTCTATTTCACAATTTAATTATTTTTATTCATCACAAATAATTGATTTTCAATACTATGAATTGGGAAAGCATGACATCAACCACCAGCGTTTTGCCTACGGCGAACAACCCATATCTGTCTAAAATACCAACGCATT
>JAYSQG010000210.1:0-19696 GCA_043721685.1 Saprospiraceae bacterium
AGCAGGAACAGTAGGAAAACCCATAATAACAAAGATAAAATGTTGCATACATGACGGATTTGTTTGGTTTCCAAATTTAAAACTGAATCCAGAGTTTCTTTACTATATGTTCACAACTGGATTACCATATCAAGGATTAGGTAAATTAGGTACTCAATTAAATTTGAATACTGAAACAATCGGACTAATATCATTACCAATGCCACCAAAAGAAGAAATTAATAAAATAGTATCTTATTTAGATGCAAAAACGCAAACCATGGACAACATCACGAACAACCTAAAAAAACAAATAGACACGCTGAAAGAACTGCGAAAAACGCTGATAAACGATGTGGTGACAGGGAAGATAAAAGTGAATTGAGCACCCCTCAGTAAAAACCCGACATTACCCACAACGATTTTGAAAATCGGTATATAATTTTAAAAGCATCAGAGATGCTAAACATTTGTAGAAAAAACAAGACAACCCGAACCCCAGCGGCAGAGCCGCGAAATATTTGTAGTAGAAAAGCAACAACGCCCGAACCACAAGCGGCAGAGCCGCGAAATATTTGTAGAGAGAGAGCCGCAAAATATTTGTAGGTGTGTTGTACATTTGTCAATTACGGTGCTCTGCACCTTTGACACGTTCATTGATCGGATTTCTACAAATATTACGGTGCTCTGCACCTTTGACACGTTGATTGATTGGATTTCTACAAATATTACGGTGCTCTGCACCTTTGACACGTTGATTGATTGGATTTCTACAAATATCTTGGTGCTCTGCACCTTTGACACGTTCATTGATTGGATTTCTACAAATATTACGGTGCTCTGCACCTTTGGGATTATATGTTATGATGTTCTACTACAAATATTATGGGTGCTCTGCACCGAGAAACAAATCAACCATAGAGGAAATTTAAACTATTTTTTTTCATTAGGGTATTGCACCCACTTAAACAAACTACGCTATGGCAAATACTTACACACAATTGTACATTCATCTTGTTTTTTCACCGAAGAACCGAGAGGCACTCATTCAAAAAGAATGGAAGGATGATTTGGAGAAATACATAACGGGAATTGTTCAGAATCACAAGCACAAAATGTTAGCAATAGGCGGTATGCCTGACCATATTCATATTTTTATCGGGTACGATGTCAATCAAACGATTCCCGATTTGGTCGAAAATATCAAAACGTCCTCGAATGCTTGGATAAAAGAAAAACGGCTAACAAAATTCCATTTTGAATGGCAAAAAGGATACGGCGCATTTTCACATTCTCGGTCTCAATTGGATACGGTTGTGAAATATGTCTTAAATCAAGAAGAACATCATGCAAAGAAATCTTTTCGAGAGGAATATTTGGAAATTTTAAGAAAAAACGATGTTGAATTTAAAGAAGAATATTTGTTTACATTTTTTGATTAAAAATACCTAAATCATACAAGGCTTGAACTCAACGCAGCAGAAATCGGTAAATAATACTTATTTTTGTGAAAAAATAAAGAAAATGATTCAGATAAGGATAGAGAATTTTGGACCTATCAAAGCGGGTTATCCCGATAATAATGGTTTGATAGACATAAAAAAAGTTACGGTTTTCATTGGTAATCAAGGAAGCGGCAAAAGCAGCGTAGCAAAATTGATTTCGACGATGATGTGGATTGAGAAAGCGTTGGTACGCGGCGACTTCAAAGAAAAAGATTTAACCATCAGGAAGTTTCAAAAACAATGCTTACATCATAATATCAGTCACGAATTTACAGAAGATACAGTTATTGACTATCGAGGCGAGGCGTATCAAATATTTTATATTTTGAACAAAGTTGGTGTCTTCAAACATGAGCTAAACAAATATTTATTTCCAAAAATCATGTATGTACCTGCTGAAAGGAATTTTTTAAGTGCCGTTGATAGACCCACATCACTAAAAAACTTACCGACCTCACTTTATACATTTTTAGATGAATTTGAAAACGCGAAACAAGACTTGAAAGGAAGCCTTCAATTACCTTTCGGAAATATAAAGTTTGAATACCACAAATTGTCAAAGACATCATACGTCGTTGGCAACGATTATAAAATTCGTTTAAGCGAGGCATCAAGCGGATTTCAGTCATTTATACCACTTTATATTGTCTCTCGATATTTAGCCTATTCGATAGACAAAGAAAGTGATGCAAGTGTTCAACCAATGAGTATTGAAGAAGCACGGCGCATACAAAAAGAGTTAGAGACCATTTTAGCAAATAAGAGTATTTCGGAAGAAGTGAAATTAGCTTCATTAGAGTTACTATCGTCAAAGTATAAGTATTCAAGTTTTATCAATATTATAGAAGAACCAGAGCAAAATTTATACCCTTCATCACAAAGGTATTCTATCAATAGCCTTCTTGAATTTGCTAATATGAAAGAAGGTAATGAATTGATTATCACAACGCATAGTCCCTACATCATCAATTTTTTAAGTATAGCGATACAAGGGGATTATTTGAATAAAAAGATTGGTAATGATGTTAAATGGCGGACATTAATAAAGCGATTGAATGAAGTTGTACCTGTCAATTCAATTGTTGCAGCGACAGATGTAGCCGTGTATCAATTGGACGATGCTGGGAATATTATGAAACTGCCCGATTATGAAGGCATACCTTCCGATAATAATTATTTGAATGCTTCATTGGCAGATGGCAATCAATTATTCGGTTCACTCCTTGAAATCGAACAAGACTATGAGCATTGATTTTTTGATAGCAGAATGTCAAACTGTTACCAACGAACAAAGATTTGGCATCTGCGATGACGACGACAAAACCGTAAAAACACCTGCTTATATCAACACCGACGATGAGATTAAGTGGATAGCTACAGTTGTGAATACGGCTTCAAAAGAAGTGATATTTACTGCCATTGATAATTGTATAGAGATATTGCGTACAGATGGCAAAATGGCAAGCCGTTGCGATGTTATGCTTACATGTGGCGAAAGCATTATTTTAGTAGAGTTGAAAAACAAAGCATCTGATTGGAAATCATCAGGCATTGACCAAATAGAAGCGACATTGATTCGATTGATAGAAAACCATGAAGCCTATTATTACAGTTTTAAAAAAAGGAAGGCTTATGTCGCTAATAAAAGGCATCCGAGTTTTCAGGTTTTAGAAAATGCCACAATGAGACGATTTTCAACACAATACAAGATTTGGCTGGATATACAGGCAACAATAAAGTTAAGTTGAGGCACCCCTCAGTATAAATACCCATTCTGGTTAAATAAAATAAACGATGAACGAACTTGACTTACAAGACAAATACCTTGTCAACTTTATCTGCGACCGATCTGATGGCTTAGGCTATCGAGAAGTAAAAGCCAATACGGTATCTCCTCAGTTCTTTATCATTGAAGATTTAAAATACTTCATCAGCGAGACAAGCCTCAATAAAGAAAATTACCGCAAATTGGTACGCAAGTTCAGCACCGAAAAAGAACTGATGAATAAAATCATAGAAACCTTGAACCAACGTATCAAGGAGTCTATGAACATGGCTATTTTCTTTAATGGCAATAAAACAATAACAATTGACGGTATTAAACTGCATTTGTTTTATCCAAGTGGCAGTGTTGTAGAAGAAGACAATTTATTCGATGAAAATATCTTTTCAGTTGTTCAAGAACTGCCTTACAAATACCATTTTGATGGGCAATTAAAGTATTCATTCCGTCCCGATTTGACATTTTTCTTAAACGGCATTTACTTAGGTTATAGCGAACTCAAAAGCAACTATACGAATCAAACAGCACAAAAGCACGGCATAAATAAAGTTGCCAAAGATTATCAAAAAGCCGTTGAAGAATACTTGACATTGGCATCCAGCAACGATGTATCGAAAACAATTCGCAACACAATGCTAAAAGTTTTTGAAAAAGGCATCCATATCACGGCAACGGATTTGAGCGATACGTTTATCATTAGAAATATTGTTGCACATTTTGACAGTATCAAAAACGAAGATGCTCAGTATGAGGAAAAGCTATTAAAGGATTTTAAAAAGTATCCGATTATAACAAAGTCTGAAGACAGACGGGTCCGTTTTGAGGAAGTATTCAGAGCTTTGTACGATAAAAAGATGATAGAAAAAGAAATCCTTTACTACAACTTTATCGAACGCGAATTAATCAAGAAAGACGGCAGTAAAAACAAAGAATACTATCACAATGATGGTAAATTGATAAGCCCAAGACCCAAGCAGAAGTTTGGTACAGACAAAACATTGCACAAAATCAACGAGTTTTTAAAACACGAAAAAGACCACGATTATCTTATCAATAAGTTCAGAGCGGATTTAAAAGCACATGGCGTTGGTAATGTTCAAATTGAAGAATTGGTTGCCAAACGAGCAAAATATCAAAACAATAAAAACGTGTATTCTCTTTTGATGCAATACGCGGCAGGTTTCGGAAAAAGTAATATAATAGGTTGGACAGCTTTGCAACTCAAAGACTTGCGTAAAGACGGTCAGTATGTCTATGACAAAGTGATGATTGTCGTGGATAGATTACAATTGCGCGACCAAATAGACAGCAAAATGCATAATATGAATATTCAAAAAAGTTTATTCATAGAAGCAGACAGCCAAAAGACATTCAAAGAAGCCCTCAGTAGTGATAAAAGAGTTGTGGTTGTCAATCTACAAAAATTCAATACGATTAAAGATGTTTTAGACGGGGATGTTGTTCAGAAATTAGCAGACTTGCGCATTGCTTTTCTGATAGATGAAATACACCGCAGCAACAGCGGCGAACAACACGAAGAAATGGTTTCATTATTTGATGAATTACAAAGCAGTTTTGACCTCAATGCCGCCTATGTAAAACAAAGAAAAAAGAAAAACTTAATCATTGGTTTCACCGCAACACCAAGTGACCATACATTAGCCCGTTTTGGAGAGTTCAGCAAATATGCAGAGAACATGCCTATATGGATTCCTTTCGATAGCTACACGATGAAAGAAGCCATAGAGGACGGTTTTATCTTGAATCCTATAAAGGGAATAGTACCTGTTGCCGCTAAAATGTATTTTGAATTATCCGATAACGAATTAGAAGGTTTTGAAGGCGATGTCGGTTATGAAGCAATTCCAGATGATACAGATACAGGCATTGACGCAAACGGCAAAAAATATGCAATTCGCAAAAAAAAGATTTATGAAAATGAAGACCGTATAGAAGCGATTTCAAAATTTGTGGTTGAACGTTTGGTTTCTTCTGTTTATGATAAAATAAGAGGAACAGCAAAGGCAATGTTTGCTGTATCGTCCATAAAAGCAGCAATAAAATACAAAAAGTGTATTGATAAACATTTTGCAAAAATCGTTCAAGAGAAAAAATATGAACGTTTCAAGGACGCACCTATTTACATCGTCTATTCAGAAAGCCAAGACAACCAAAGTCCTAACAAATTGAACAATAATCAAACAGAGGAAAAGGTTTTGCAGAACTTTGCTTTCAAAAAGAATGGTTTAATCATCGTTGTTGATAAATTACAAACAGGTTTTGACGAGCCAAAACTGCATACTTTGTTTCTGGATAAAGAGATTAAAGGAATCAATGCGATTCAAACCATATCACGCGTTAATAGAACAACAAAATACAAGAACGATTGTAAAATCGTTGATTTTTCGTACAAGAATGTAAACGTTCAGAATATTAAAAAATCGTTTGAACATTTCAGTAATGTTGTTGTGAGTGATTTTGACCCCATTAATGATGAGAACAAAATGGATATGATTTACGAAGAGCTGAACAAACACACTCTTTTTGTGAAACATTTTAAAGATTTTGTTCAATACGAGAATAATAAAGACCCCAATAAGGCAATTGATGTGATTTTAGATTTGCAAAATAATTTTGCTCTTTACATTAGGAACTTCGCGGATGATGCGAAAGATACAAAAGTCAAAATCAACCCCTATTTCAAAATATTGAATCTCATAGAATTCGTCATTACAATAGACCCCAAATATAGTAATGACCATTTTTTAAAGTTTTGGCGGAAATTCAACTCAGAATATAACAGTATAAACAAGCAAGGAGATATTATAGACGATGTAGAAATCTATTTTGACAATAAAATAGGTATCACAGTGCCTCTTGATGTCAAAGAAAAAGAAAAGAAGAAAAAAGAAGTTCAAGGCGGTTCAAAAAAATCAGATGAAAAACAATACAAGTTTGATATTCTGAAAGTCATCGAAAAACGCAACCAAGAAGAAGAAGCTATTGAAGCCTTGATAAAAGACTTTGAAGCTAAAATTGAATTGCTGTTTGAATACATCCGTACAGATGATTCTGGCAGACGCTTAATCGCAAAGATGAAAGATGGCGGTTCTGCTTTTGATGCAGAAGAGATTTACGCTGATTTCACAAATATCTATCGCAAGTTTATCCGAAGGAACAAAGACCTCAGCGATTTCTTTAAAAGAGAAACAAGTGATACGTTGAATCAAATTTGTGATGATTTCAATAAAACATTGAAAGAAAATGTTGCGCCTTTGTATAAGGTTGAAGATACTGATTTGTCAATGGCGGCGGATGAATAACCCAGCTGGCACAGGATATTATTTTCAAGACATCACCAAGTTAAACCAACGAACGGCGGCGCTGGGTTCGGTTTCTTACTGCTGGCAACGAGTGTTCAATAATTTTTATTCCGAACATTCAATAAAAGAACGGGCTGATGGTGTCGGTTAAAAAACCGAAGCCAGCACATCCGTTCTATGAGTTTGAGGTTTGTGGCTTAGAAAAGGATGATATGCGCCGAGCGGGGTGTTTGCTTCCGTTAATTGCTTGCAGACCTAAAACCACCGAAATAATATTGCAGACCTACCGAAAAATCTACTGCATTTGTATTAGTTTTAGACGTTCTTTTTACACCTTGAACATCAATTTCACTATTGCTTCTTGCAAAATTATATTTTACCAAAGCTTCAAGTGCCAATCCGTTGCTTGAATAGATAGTAAATCCAGGTCCAACACCGACAGTCAACAAATTAGTATTGATAGATTGCGTTTTGCTGTCCGCCGTAAATTGGTTTTTTGAATTGCCAAAACCAACAGTTGTGCCAATAAAAAACGCCTTATCATCGCCTGTAGGGATAAAATAACGGAGGAAAGGACCAAAAAGCAGATTGTTGTTGTCCGATTTTTGAGGTGCCGCAGTGCCACCATTCAAATCAACACCTGTACTACTCGTGTTTCTGAGCCAATCCATGCCAACACCTAATACTAAATTGTCCACAAAAAAGTAACCGATACCCGGTGCTAAATTGAATTGAGTAGAGCTGCCGCCGTCTCCTTTTAAAGAACCCGTCGTGGATTGAACATCTACAGATGATTTGGCAGCGGAAAAACCAACACGTGAGCCGATGACAAAATTGCCTCGTTGTGTCGGTTGTGATACTGAAAGTTGTGTGACAGTTTGTTGTGCGATTGCACACAAAGCAACCATTGACAATGTCAATGAAGTGATTAATTTTTTCATAACGTTTGTTCTTTTTATTATTAAAATTTTGAAATGGCTTTCACCTTTTTTATTCCAACTTGTTGTTTTTAATAGGATGTAGTTTTATAAGTGATTTATTATAATGCAAAGGTGGGAAGTCTTCAATTCATAGTTGTTACACAATATTTTATTTAAATTACATTATTCACACATTCCTGATATTTGGGTTATTTACCGCTGGCATTAGTTGTTCAAAAAAAAACGCACCCGCTCGTAAGCGTCTCAAGAAGCGACACATACTATTCGTGGGTCTTAGGCCCACGAAATAGCCCTTTATTCTGAGGGGGTAAAAGATTTTGTAAAAAGACTTAACTTGTGGCAAAATTGAGGAAAATATGAAATATCCAAGGAAACTTTCATCGGGCGCAAACAATACGGTGATTGTGCTATCTGAAACGGAAGTTGCTAAACTTTTTACGGAAGATACGCGCTCCGACATCGGCTCGGAAGCCGAAAAGATGGTGTATGCAAATGGTATCAATGGACTTCTGGTAAAATTTATACGAATGGAGTACAATGAAGATTTGGCAGCCGAAATGTTGGTCATGGAACGTCTTAAACCACTTGATTTCCGTGCTTATGAAGTAGAAATACGTGAATTATGGTGGTCTGTTTTTGAAGATGAACTAACGGTACTGCATAAAGCGGGTTTCGTACATCGAGACCTCAAACGCCCGTCAGATATAGGCGGTGCGGCTTTCGATAATATTTTGCTCACTGAACAGGGCTTACGACTGATTGACGTGGGTATTTCTGCCCTCCGCTCAAAAGTTAATAATACAATATTTGATAAATTCCTTGAAATAGAACAAAAGGAAATGATAGAGTTTAAAGATTACTTTTTAAATAGATAAGTAATAACTGATGTTACGCAAACCAAGCCCGATAGGGCTGACACTGTTTATAGAAATGAAAATCAAGGTTATCTTCTAAGGTGCATCGCACCGTCACCTTATTTTTTGAAAGTTATGCGTCATTCTATATAAACAAGTAATGAGGAGACGGTGCGATGCACCTTAGGAATATGTTTGGTTTGATGAGCTATAAACGGAGACAGCCCTAACGGGCTTTTATGCCCCGCTGGCATTAGTTGTTCAAAAAAAAACGCACCCGCTCGTGAGCGTCTCAAGAAGCGACACATACTATTCTTGGGTCTTAGACTGCTGGCGATGGGAGTTCAATAATTTTTCTCCCGCTGGCGCTGGTCTTCTAAAATAAAGCCATCTACTCCAAAACTAACGAACGACGACGCTGGGTTCGGTGTTTTCACCGAACCCTACTATCAAGCGGGGTCTCCTGACCCGCGCAATAAAAGCAAAAGCCCCCCTCAGTATAAAAGCACCAAAAACAATAAAAGTAGAAGCATATTTATTGGCGTTCTCTATTTTCCCTCTCTTTAGAATTTTTATTTTTGATTAGTCCTAAAGACTGTTTGACTCAAAGATGGTGGTTTTAGGATGAATGACAAGCCTGTATCAAAAGAGAGGAATTAATTTTTCACGCCAAATATTATTTTATTGTGCAGCATTTACGTTCGGGGAACTTTTGAAGTTCCCCGAACATGACATCATATAGCCTCATAAATAATAATCAATGCCGAGCCGCCTCACCAGCCTTTGGCAACGATGCTTTGATAAACTGCCGAATGTCCTCATTGCTTGTTTGCAAATCTTCTTTGCGCAGATACATCATATGACCACTGCGATAGCCTTTCCACGACATGCGGTCTTTCAATTTGCCGCCAGGGTCCATTTGCCAGAGGTTATATTTGGCATTAAAATAGTCGCAAGCCCCATCGTAATAGCCCGACTGAACCATGACGTGTAAAAACGGGTTTTGCGCCATCGCTTGACGCAGATTTTCAGCCGTCTTATCGTTCGTCCTATCCCACGGACTGACGGGTCCAAACATATTGTATTTGAGGTCTGTCTTGTAGTTGAGGTAATTGCGGATATAAATATTAATCGCTGGCGTAAAAGAATGCAGCCACGAAGTCAATTCAGAGTTAAAATCGGGGCGCATACCCGCATCTTGACGGTCAATGCCGCGATAACGAGAGTCTAAACGCCCCACCGTAAAACCTTTGTCTCGCAAAAGTTCTTTCCAGAAAAAATCGGTGGACACTTGCAGGTTATTTTGCAAAATCGCTTTTTCAGAAAGTCCTGAATATCGAGACATTTTAGCGGCTATTTCTTTGCGTTTTGCATCTTCCAAAAAGCCACCTCTGCTGATAGCAGGCAGGAGTTCGTCAATGGTAAATTTTTCGACTTCGGGCAACATATTGACCAAGTCTTTTTGCTGCAAATAGGGGGGCAACATTTTGTGATACCACGCAGTGGCAGCAAAATAAGGTAAAGACAAAGCCGCATCGGAGGCCACACCGCGCTCAATACCCAAATCAGTCGGCGAAACCAAAATAACACCATTCAGATACATCCATTGGTTGTTTTGCAAAGCCAAAGCGAGACCTGATACCCGCGTTGTGCCATAACTTTCGCCAATCAAATATTTAGGCGAAGCCCAACGGTTTGTCCGCGTGACAAATGTGCCAATCCAATCGGCTAAATACTTGATGTCGGCATTAACACCAAAAAACTTTGCAGCAACACCTTCCTTAATCGTCGCACGTGAATAACCTGTGTTTACAGGATTGACAAACACAATGTCCGCCACGTCCAAAATGGAATACGGATTTTCCTTGATGCCATACGGTTGCACAGGATAACCTTCATCGTCAATATTCAACAAATGCGGTCCTGTGTAAGCAATGTGCATCCAAACCGAAGCCGAACCGGGACCACCATTGAACGAAATGACCAAAGGACGCGCCGCACGGTCTTTGACATCTGAACGTTCGTAGTAGGTGTAAAACAAGCCTGCAATCGCTTTGCCTTCTTCATCCCAAACAGGCATAGTGCCAGTGGTTGCCACAAAAGGCACTTTTTGACCTTTAATCGTCGTCGTGTGAACCGTTTCAACTTGATGGTCAGGATTAAAAGGAATCGTCAAAAGCGATGCTTTTTCATCTTTTGCTTCCGCTTTCTGCGGAGGCGTTGTTGCGGGCTGCGCTTGTGCCGTTGCTATACTGGCCACAACCCAGCATAAAAAGAGTAATTTTTTCATTTAAAATAGGTTTGATTAATAAGCTTGAAATACCGACGAAGATAGGGATTTGGTCGTGATTCCCTCTCCCCTTCCAAAGGAATCCTTCGGATCAGTATTTTTTTAATTTTGAATGCTTGGGATAATTTAAGGCACTTAGTAACGCGTAAAAAACAATGTCGCCTTTTGTCATTCTGAACGCAGTGAAAGAATCTATATAAAACATTTTTAATCAACAGTTTATACAGATTCTTTCACTGTGTTCAGAATGACAAAAAAGGCATATTATTATTTTGGCGTTCCTTAAGCATCTCAAAATCCAATAGTAGCGAAAAATTAAAACGGATAAGCGTCTCAAAATCCAATAGTAGTAAAAAAATAAAGCGGATAAGCGTCTCATAATCCAATAGTAATGAAAAATTAAAGCGGGTAAGCGTTTCAAAAATCCCAGAGCGCAGAACATAAGACTCGATTCAAAATAAAATTTAGTGAATATACATGAAACAGGGCAAAACCCGAGAAATTACTGAGGGGGGTATTTGCGCACAAATTGCATATTGACGGGGTGATTTGAAATCACCCCGTCAATTCGAATAGAACACTTACATAGTGAAATGAGATTAAAGACCGATTTTTAAAAAATGATGCCTAACTTTGAGGAAATTTTTCATCAGATGTCTGACATCAAACATTAAAATCGCAACCAATGAAAGTTCTTATGGTATGTCTCGGCAATATCTGTCGTTCCCCACTCGCAGAAGGTATTTTAAAGTATAAAGTTCAAAAATCAGGTTTAGATTGGCATATTGACTCTGCTGGGACAGGCGATTGGCATATCGGCCACTTACCCGATCACAGAAGTATAGCCATTGCTAAAAAATATGGTATTGACTTAACTGACCAAAGAGCGAGGCTTTTTAAACGGCCTGATTTAGATGCTTTTGACCTTGTATTGGTCATGGATAAAAGCAATTATCAAGATATTTTGCATTTTGCAAAAACCGATGAACAAAGACAAAAAGTAAAACTCATTATGAATTTTGCCCGTCCTGACAGCAACGAAATCATTCCCGATCCGTATTTAGACAATCGCTTTGAATTGGTGTATCAATTATTGGATGAAGCTTGTGAGGCTGTGATTGAAGCTTATAAGTGAAAAGTGATTTTGTCGTTTATTTAAGGGGTTTGATAGATTTGATGCCTTTGAAAGGAATCTAAATGGGTTATTCGGGTGTTGTAACGTTTAGGGGTTTCTTTGGGTCAAAATAATGGTGGAACATCCTGATACAATTGGGAGGGCTAAGATTTATAAACCAATTATATAATGAATCCTCAAAAATTCTTTAAATTTGGGCAAAATACTGAGGGGGGTGTTTATTTGAATCAGTATGTGTGGGATTTTAAGGATTGTAAGGATTTAGATAGTTAGCAACTTTTAAATCCTTAGCATCCTTAAAATCCGACACATCCTGATTCAAATAAAGAAACAACTGTAAAACTGAAAAATATATTACAAAACAAATATGGATAATAAGGATTTCAAACCTAAGAGTTTTTGGGAACGCCCTGAAGGGACAACGGGCATGTTTATATTGGCGGCACTGTTAGTTGGTGGTGGCATTGTGTTGTATAATGTATTGCCCACACTGATAATATTGGCACAAAACACCTTGTATTTATCAGGCATGTTGATAGCCTTGTCTATGGTTGTTTATATGGTTTTAGACCCTAAAATGAGGAATCTAATTGGTTTTGCTTACAAAAGTGTGATGCGGTGGATTACAGGATTGTTTGTCAACCTCGACCCAATTGGCATTTTGAAATCTTATATTGATGGTTTGGATTCCAGTTTGTCGAAGATGGATAAACAAATCAATCAACTACGTGGGCAAATGCACAAGCTCAAAGAGTTGATTGTGACGAATCAAAAAGAGATTCAAACGCACCTAAAAGATGCGACGAAGGCGCGTGACGCCGAAAAAGAAACCCAAATGATTCTGAAAACCCGCAAAGCAGGGCGGTTGCAAGAATCAAATGTACGGCTTGACGATTTGTATAAACGCATGGAATCGCTCTATCGGATTTTGACAAAAATGCGTGATGCCTCGTATATTATGTCAGAGGATTTGAAAGACCAGATATTTGTGAAAGAAACGGAACGAAAAGCCATTCTCGCCAGTCATTCAGCCATGAATTCAGCGATGTCTATCTTAAAAGGGGATCCAGATAAACGCGTAATGTTCGATATGGCTTTGGAAGCGATTGCCAACGATGTCAGTTCAAAAGTGGGCGAAATGGAGCAGTTTATGAGTATGTCCGACAAAATTATGAAAGGCATTGACCTCCAAAACGGTGTTTTTGAAGAAGAAGGTTTGGTGATGCTCGACGAATGGGAAAAGAAAAGCCAGTCTCTCCTACTCGGTGCAGGATTCAAAGATGAATTAACGTTGAAAAATAAAGAAGAGGACACCCTTGACATCAATGAACCCGTCAAACAGCCACAACGCGAGGCGGGACATCAGAATCAGTACGATACTTTTTTCGAATAGAACGTTACCCCCCTCAGTATTTTCCACAAAAAAAACAAAAAAGACGGACGCAATCAAGCCTCCGTCTTTTTTAATAAAAAACAGTCAATTACCCTTGCGATTTAGGCGTTTCCAAAGTAAACGGCTGAATATAATGCCGCTTACCAGTTGCTTTATAAAGCGCATTAGCGACTGCGCCAAACACAGGCGGGAAAGGTGGCTCGCCCAAACCCGTTGGGTCAATATCGTTTACAACAAAATGCACATCTACTTTTTTAGGTGCTTCGTTGTAGCGAATCATGCGATAGGTATTAAAATTATTATGTTCTGTTTTACCATCTTTAAACGTCATGCTGCCGTATAAAGCGTTGCCAATGCCGTCAATGACTGCGCCTTCGACCATATTTTTTGCAGCATCATGATTAATGACGATTCCGCAATCCATCGCACTGAACACTTGCTCGACATAAGGTTGTCCGTCTCTAATCGTCATTTCTACAACATGTGCCGCATAAGAATTATGACAGAAATAAGCGGCAACGCCTCTGTTTTTCTTCTTATTTTCAGCGTTATTCCAATCCGATTTGTCACGTACCAATTTCAAAACACCTGCATATCTGTCCGCATCATAATCATTGTTCTTGCCGACAGGATTTGTTTTGGCACGTTGCAACAATTCCAAACGCAAGTCAATCGAGTCTTTGCCCATCGCTTCTGCCACTTCGTCAAGGAAAGATTGTTCGGCTGCTGCATTAAAATTGGAACGTGGCGCACGGAAAGCACCAATCGTAATATTGGAAGGTATTTCCCAACCTTCTGCAAGGTAATTATCAACGGCTCCCGCAGGGAAACGATTGGCATGAATCGGATGCTCTGGCACACCGCCACCTTTCACATGAAAACCAATCAAATTTTTATTCGCATCAAGAGCTGCACGATATGTAGCCGTGTACATGGGGCGATATATGCCATAACTCATATCATCTTCTCTCGTATAAATCAAATGGACAGGTGCTTTGGTTTTTTGAGAAATCAAAGCCGCCTCAACCATATAATGTGGATAAGCCCGACGACCAAATCCGCCACCCATACGTGTCATTTCAATATCAATTTTTTCAATCGGCATACCGATACTGCTCGCAATAGTTTTTTCAGCAAATTCAGGTGCTTGCATCGGACCTGCTAAAAATGCTCTGTCTGCGGTTACGTGCGCAAAGCAGTTCATGGGTTCCATACAATTATGCGCCAAAAACGGTGCGGTATAAGTGCGCTCTATTATTTGAGCTGCATTTTTAAAAGCCGCTTCAGGGTCACCGTCTTTACGCAGTTGTTTGGCGGGCTGTTTCGCCATTTCTGCCATTTGTGCAAGGTGCTTTTCGGTGCTTTCAAGACCCGACGGAATCGTCACTTCCTGTTTACCACCCCAACCGTTTATGGTTTCTTTGATTTCAGGCGCAGTCATCCACTCAACTTTGAGTTTTTTGCGCGCTTGCATCACTTCCCAAGTCGAATTGCCGACAATTGCCAAGGCTTCGTTGAACGTTCGGGTATCAAATGCGGCTCTTTCAGTGCCTTCTTCAAACAATTTAATCGTAAAAACGTCTTTGATTCCACTCATTTTGAGAGCTTCTTTGGCATCAAAAGATTTGATTTTCATACCAAATGCAGGCGGATGATGTATCATCGCAATCAACATGCCTTCTTGACGATAGTCCATCCCAAACATCGGTTTGCCTGTGACTATTTTCGAACCTTCTACGTTTTTGCGAGAGGTACGGACGATTTTAAAATCCTTTGGGTCTTTTTGTTTCGCATTTTTAGGCAAAGGTAAAGTCGCCGCTTTGGCAGCCATGTCGCCATATTTTGATGATTTGCCACTGCTGTGCGACAAAACACCTGCTTTTGTCATTACTTCATCAACAGGTACGTTCCAAGTTTGGGCAGCCGCTTCACGCAACATTTGTCGAGCCGTTGCTCCTGCATCACGTAGCGGTTTCCAATAAGTTCTAACCGATTGACTGCCGCCTGTGAATTGTCGCCCATAAATTTGATTATTGTGCGGCGCTTGCTCGACGATAATATCTTTCCAATCTGCGTCCAATTCTTCCGCTACAATCATCGGCAAAGAGGTCATCACATTTTGACCAAATTCTGGATTGGGCGATAGGATTTTAATCGCATTATCCGCCGTTATTTTGATATAGCCTTTAAAATCAAACCAATCTTTTGGCAAGTCTAATTCAGACATTGCAGGCGTTTTTCCCGATAAATAATTAATACCAATCATAAAACCGCCACCTGTTAAGGCAGATACTTTTAAAAAAGAACGCCTATTATATGTTGTTTTAACTTTTTCCATTTTTTATTATGTTTTTGGTTTAACACATAGTCATATAGGACACATAGCTTTATTAAGTTCCTTTCAGGATGACAAAAGAAAAAAGCTATGTGTCCAATGTGGCTATCTGTTAAATTAAATAAAAGAACTTTATGTTAAATTAATTCTTTGCAGCCGTTTTAATTGCTGCTTTTATGCGGGTATATGTACCGCAACGGCAGATATTTCCACTCATAAAGTTTTCAATATCTTCATCACTTGGATTCGGATTATCTTTGAGCAATGACGCAGCACTCATTATTTGACCAGCTTGGCAGTAGCCACATTGCGCCACATCGTGTTCAATCCATGCTTTTTGCACAGGGTGATCGCCTTTTTCAGATAAACCTTCAATCGTGGTTATGGCTGCTTTTCCAACGGACGAAACAGGCAGCATACAAGAACGCGTAGCCGTACCGTTGAGGTGAATGGTGCAAGCACCGCATTGAGCCATGCCACAACCGTATTTCGTGCCTGGCATATCGAGATTGTCACGCAATACCCAAAGCATCGGTGTTGACGGGTCAACATCTACTTTTTGGATTTTTCCATTGATATTTAAAGTGAATTTAGCCATAATTGTGATTTTTTAAAGTGGCGAAAAATTATGTAAAGTTAATTGTTCAAAAAATGGGCGATTAATAGTAATCAAACAAAAACCTACGATTTTCAAATAAGGGTGAAGGTTTTTACCCCCCCCCAGTATTTTTTTTAAGAATTAGGTAAATCCTTCGCATACGGCTGATTATAAAAACGCTTACCCGTCGCTTTGTATAAAGCATTTGCCAAAGCTGCAAAAACAGGTGGATAAGCAGGTTCGCCCATGCCTGTTGGGTCAATCGTATTTTGAACAAAATGCACCTCTATTTCTTTGGGTGCTTCATTCATGCGTATCATGCGGTATTCGTGGAAATTACTTTTATCAGGAACACCTTTTGTAAAGGTGATTTCACCGTATAAAGCCGTTCCAATGCCATCCACAACTGCGCCTTCTGCCATATTTTTAGCCATATCGGGATTGATGACAATACCACAATCTATCGCACAACATACCTTTTTTATAACAGGTTGTCCTTCTTTCATTTCTAAATCCAATACATGAGCCGCATACGAATCGTGACAAAAATAAGCAGAAACGCCTCGAAATTGTCCCGTTTTGCTTTGTCCCCAAGACGATTTTTCTTTAACAAGCGTCAAAACACCTGCAAAACGTTCGGCATCGTAATCATTGTTTTTACCTACTGGATTGTCTTTGGCACGTTTTAACAATTCTAAACGGAAGTCAATCGGGTCTTTACCCGCAGCTTCAGCGACTTCATCGAGAAACGATTGTTCTGCCGCAGCGATAAAATTGGAACGTGGCGCACGGAATGAACCAATCGTGATATTCGAATCAATCGTCCAATCTTCAGCTAAATAATTATCAACTGCCCCCGCAGGAAAACGGTTAGCATAAAGCGGTGATTCTGGAATACCGCCTGCTTTGACATGAAAACCAATCAAATTATTGTGGACATCTAAAGCAGCCCGATATGTAGCCGTATAAGTTGAGCGATAAATGCCCGAAGTCATATCATCTTCACGTGAGTAAATGAGCTTAACAGGTGCTTGTACTTTTTGTGAAATTAGAGCCGCTTCCAAGAGCCAGTGTGCATAAGAACGTCGTCCAAATCCACCGCCCAAACGGGTCATTTTTATATCAATTTTTTCCAAAGGCATTCCCAAACGCGCTGATAAAGTCTGTTCCGTAAATTCAGGTTTTTGAAGTGGACCCGCCAATTCAGCTTTATCTGCGGTGACATGTGCAAAGAAATTCATCGGTTCCATGCAGTTATGCGCCAAAAAAGGTCCTGTATAAGTACGCTCTATCACTTTTGCTGCATTTTTAAATGCCCCCTCAGTATCGCCGTCTTTTCGGCGTACAGTCATCTTTTGGTTTGCCATTGCAGCCATTTTTGCGGTATGGTCTGTTGTACTTTCTAATCCAGCAGGGACTTTCTGAACCATTTTTCGCCCCGACATATCCCTTTTTTCAGTGTATTCTGAAAACGCTTGCCACTCTATTTTCAAGGCTTTTTTAGCTTGCATCACTTCCCAAGTAGAATTGCCAACAATGGCAACAACTTCAGGAAAAGCATTGGTATCAAAAAATGTCTTTTCGTAGTCTTCATTCGTAGATTTTATGGCGAAAACGTCTTTAATACCTTTCATTTTTTGAGCAGCTGTTGCGTCCAAAGATTTCAATTTCATACCAAATGCAGGTGGGTGGACAATCATGGCGATGAGCATACCTTCCTTTTTGATATCAATGCCATACAAAGGTTTGCCCGTAACGATTTTTTCCAAATCCACATTTCTGCGAGATGTGCCGATGATTTTGAAATCTTTAACGTCCTTCAATTTCACTTCTTTGGGTACAGGAATTTTAGCGGCTTCTGTAGCTACATCGCCATATTTTGCTGATTTTCCACTGTTTTTATGGTATAAAACACCTTTTTCAGTACTGATTTCATCAACAGACACTTGCCATTTTTGAGCAGCCGCGAGTTTCAGCATTTGTTTTGCAGTCGCACCTGCCATACGTAAAGGTTTCCAACCTTGATGAATCGCTTGGCTACCGCCGATAAACTGGCGTGTAAAATGTTTGGTGTCTAAATTGGCTTGCTCAATGACAATATCTTTCCAATCCACATCTAATTCTTCTGCCACTATCATGGGCAAAGATGTTTTTACGCCTTGACCACCTTCGGGATTGGGAGCCATGATTTTGATGATATTATCTGCTGTGATTTTTACGAATCCATTTAGTTGATTAAAACCTGTCAAAAGGTTCACATTTTCAGGCATTTCAGCGGCATTAAGATTGGAAAGTCCATGAAAACTCAACATGAAACCGCCACCAACGAGTGCGGAGGCTTTTAAAAATGACCGTCTGTTATATACTGTTTTAATGTTTTCCATTGCCCATTTTCGTTTAAGATAGATGATAAAACCTAAATATACTGAAGGGGGTGCTAAAATAGCTATTTTTTAGTCAAATACTTAGAAAATACACCTTAAAAACTCAATCCTACCCGTTTTTCCATCCTTTTAGTGATTTAATTAAAAGAAAACTGGACAATCGGCAAAAGAATATATACAAGGTAAAATTATTGAAGTGGCTAAAAACAAGGTAAGTAGTTCAACACATTTAAACAACTCTTTTTTTCGCAACACATAGTCGCATAGAACACATATAAGTATATGGAAATCAATCAGTTAAAGGCTATGTGTCCTATGTGACTATGTGTTAAAGAATTCCCGTTTATTTGAGTTGTACTACTTATTTGGGTATTACACCTGAGTTTTTAAGTAAAATCCGTAAAGATTTATCCAAGCGATAGTGTATTTCTTAAGATAGTTTAAGGGTCAGTTAGGTGTAATCCTTTCACCTTTGCATTTTCATTTTTAAAAATCGTCAATTATGAAAATCACTAAACTACTAATCACTTTTTGTCTGGTTATAGTCTTTGCTGCTCTATTCAGTTCCGATATTTACGGACAACAAAATCTAAGAAGAGCTTTTCAACCACCCACTGTGGTCAATAAAATACCTTATGGCAATAACCCCAAAGCGGGGCGTTATGTGCAGGCGAAAGATGCCAAAATCTATTATGAAGTTTATGGCAAAGGACAGCCGATTGTGTTGTTACACGGCGGTTTGTTTGGTTCTACTGTCGAATTTTCAGACTTTATTGACCGTTTGAAGGGAAATTATCAAGTCATAGCCATTTCTACACGCGGTCATGGTAAATCAGAATTCGGTACAGAACCACTTACTCTTGAACAACGCGCAAACGATGCGATGGCGGTTATCAATGCTGTTACAAAAGACAGCGTTATTGTTTTGGGTTTTAGCGATGGCGGATATTCGTCTTACAAACTCGGCGCAATGTATCCAGATAGAGTTAAAAAAATGATTGTAATCGGTGCAGGAGAAGTGCGTCCAGGATTAAGAGAATTCAAATTTACGGCGAAACAAGCCGTGGAAATGGACAAACCTTTCTGGGAACAGCAGTTAAAACTCATGCCCGAACCCAATAGAGTGGAAGATTTATTTACCCAAGTCGCAAACTGCTACAACAATGTGACGGTTAG
>JAYSQG010000211.1:0-3013 GCA_043721685.1 Saprospiraceae bacterium
TCAATCCAATGAGCGAAACTGACCATGCGCTTTTGAAAAGAAGCGAAACCCTACTATCTGATGCCGAAATGAATGAAGAAGATAAAGCAGAATTGAGCGATTTGAGCGACCGTTTCAGAGTTGCGCTCGAAGAAAATGCCCCCTCAGTATCCACTATCGAAACAGAACTTTTGGACTTATTGTATTATTTAGAACATAACAAATGACCATAAAAATTATTTGCCCCGTCTGCAAAGCGTCGAACGCCGCAACGCCACAAACAACTTTTTGTCGGCGTTGCCGAGAGGATTTGACCTTACTTTATAAAGTGAAAGGTTATTCCTATAAATATCGCATTTATTGTATGCAGCTTTTGACAAAACAAAGGTTTGAAGAAGCGGCTCATTTAGCACAAAGGGCTTCTTTTTTGGATAAATCGTAATTAATGGATAGTTGATAATGGATAGTTTGATAGCGACATAGGTTAGTGCTAAAACAGATTTAGCAAATTTAAAACCAATGTAAGTTATTGATTGTCAACATTTAACAACATTCCGAAAGTTTTGAACTTTCGGAATGTTTGTACGATTATATACATTCAACTACTTATATCTCTTGTGCTTTCCAACCTATCACACCTTTTTCTTTTTGACCAAAAGCCACACCAATCCCAGTAATTGGTAAATTCAACAAGCGATATTGCGCCGCATAATCTTTTTCAATGATTTGTTGAAAGGCTTCTTCTGCTGTTTGCGATAGTTTAAATTCAAAAATAAAAATACGATTGGGTAGTTTGACAACCGTATCCAATCTACCATTTGAGGAATTGACTTCGCTATCTGTCCAAGCATTTAAAAGTGTAAAAGCAATGTGCACTATTGAGTGATAATACTTTTCCTCATTGCCTATAAAAATTTGTGAAGGAATAGAACGGAACAAAGAATGAAGCCTATCTATCACATTTTTGATGTCGTTTTTCTCAAAAAAACGCATCATATCCACAATCGGAGCCGTCGTTTCGGAAAGCGGAATAGCGGCGAAGGCACTCAAAAGATAGTGATTGAACGAGTCCTTAACTTCAGCATTTGGAAAATCAAGCAGGTAAGTTCTATATGGTGTTCGGCTTTTTATGGTCAAATAGCCCGTTTGAAACAGCAATGTTGTTATGTCCAAATTGTCTAAATCGTAGCTACTGAAACTATTGATATCTGTTTCCAAAACTTTAATATCATAGTCAAATTCTTTTTTAAGCATATTGATTAAAAATGTCGGTGTACCTGTTTCGAACCAATAGTTGCGAAAGTCACCAGTATCAAAAAAACGTAAAACAGAGAAAGGATTATAGACGAAATTTTTACCGTCCCAACTATATCCGTTGTACCAATGTTTCATGCCAGCAAGTGTATTTTCAGGCATTTCTGCTATAAAAGGGGCAAAATAAGCTTCTAACTCGCTTTGCGTATAGCCGCAAATAGTGGTATAATTTGGATGGAAAGTCAAGTCTCTCAAATGATTTAGGTCAGAAAAAATAGATACTTGACTGAATTTGGACACACCTGTGATAAATAAAAATTGAATGTATTCATCGGCGGATTTCAAAACAGAAAAAAAACTTTTCAAAATCTTTCTACTTTCATAAGCCTTGCTCATATCGCCCGGCTCCATGTGTTCTATTATTGGTTTATCATATTCATCAATTAAAATGACGACCCGACCCGCTTGTGCGGTTAATTTTATGATTAGCTCTTTGAAAGTCGGTGCAACGCCTTTTTCTACAAGATGAATTTTATATGATTCAGCAATTTGCTCAATTCTTCTTTCCAAAGCGTGTTCTAAACCCAGTTCTCTCATACCAATATTATCAAAAGAAAACCGAATAATAGGATAAGTTTTTGACCAATCCCATTGATTTTCAATCCAAAGACCTTTAAATAGGTCTCGTTGACCTGAGAATATGGCTTCAATCGTTGACAATAAAAGCGATTTGCCAAACCGACGCGGGCGAGACAAAAAGAAAGCATTTGAATCGCTCACAAGTTGATAGACAAGTTCAGTCTTATCAATATACAAATAGCCGTCTTGACGTAATTTGCTAAAACTTTGAATGCCTATCGGCAATTTTTTAGATGTCATCTCTTTCATTTAGAAACAAAGTTAGGCGAAATCGTAGAAAAGGGGCAAAAATTAAGCATTTATTCAACCCGCATTAAACGCCCGAATCACCGCCGCCGCTTTTCTATTCTGTATCAAAGCCGCCACTCGTATAAAAGCGGGTAGAAGGCTACTCCCTAAATTTGTAAACCACCAATTTTCTTTTGACACCTTCATATCGAGGTCAGCAATCTGTTGACGGCACATCTCATCATCTAAGCCATACAAAGTATTGGTGATGCCCCAAGCTCTGTTTCTGAATATTTCAAGACTGAAACGCGCCAAATCTTCATCTTTCTTTCCCGCCAACCAATCCACCGTTTTCATCACGACCGACGTTTTCCCAAGAGCCTTTTCTACTTCATCAATCAAATCAGACAATAGCTTATTGATTTCATTAAAATCTCGTTGAATCGCCGTCAAAGGTTGCCCTACCGCCGTTTGTGCCGTTGCAATACCCAAATCAAGGCTGATATGCGTATTCATACCCGCCAGCAAATGTTGAAGCATAAACAAACTGGGGTTTTTTGATGCTTCAAAAGTGATTTTCCAAGAAGAAGTCATCGGTTTCCCTTGTGTGTAGGCTTGAAGTGCTTCTAAATACCGATTGGCAAACACAACATCTAAACGTTCCATTCTTGCGCCATCGTCGAAACGACCGACTGCGATTCCTTGCTCGACGTGTAATGTCACCTTGCGATACAAGGCGGCAAACATGCCCAATTTGTTGTTTTCGTTGATACATCGCTCGATGATAATGTCTAATTCCGCGACGACTTCTCTGATATTTGATGCAGGTATTGCCATTGGTTTTTTATTTATTGATGAAAAATATACCCCCTCAGCATAAAGGCGAAAGGAAATAACTATACCTTCACTACAA
>JAYSQG010000212.1:0-5035 GCA_043721685.1 Saprospiraceae bacterium
ATAATTGCCATACTTCTTTTGTAAAAAAGTGATAAAATACCAGAAAAAATATTTGTTCTTTTATAAATCTCTTGTTTTCAACAAGTAATATGCGCCATAAAGAAATATAAAAATGTAAATTGTAGCAGTAATAATGGCTTCGGTTGGATATAAAAACAGACGAATATCCGTACCTTCGATGGTCTGGTTTAGGATTTTAGGAACGGGCGGTGGTACTAAATCATTGAACGCATTGGCTGGCGCAAAAAGCATGGCTTTACTGCCTAATACTTTACGTATCAAGACATAACGAATGATTTTTTCTATAAACATAATGTAGGAGAAATAAACAAATAAACCCAAAATGGAACGGCTGAACAAAACGCCGAGAAACAAGCCTAAAGATGAATAACCCATGCACATCAAAAAGTATCGCCCAGAAGTATCTATATTTTCATAGATTTTTGAAATATAAACCGTTTCGGTGTTTGTAAATCCGAAAATCAATGCCCACAAAACATAATATAAGGTAGCGGCAATATTAATGAGGGTGAGAAACGATAATTTCGAAAGAAAAAAATCCGTTCTGCTCAAACCATTGATGATATTTTGCCGCAAAGTGCGGTTAGCCGTTTCGTTTGAAATCGCTTGAACGGCTAAGAAACCCATGAGGAAAAAGACCAACCAGTTGCCCACATAACCCAAATAAAGCCACACATTGGGAAACATAAACAGTATTTCGTTGCCGCCCAATTGCTTAGGAATCGGCATTTTTTTAGCGGAAAACATGAATGCAGGCAGCAAAAGACCGTACAAACCCAGCAAAACAATAAAAGCACGATATGATTTGACTTTAAGCCATTCAAGTTTTAATAAGAAGACTAACTTACTCATAGATAACTCAATTATTTGAAGTGATTTGTAAAAACTCTTGTTCTAAACTCCGTTTTTTCTCTACCAAATGGGTCAGAATGATTCCTTTTTCAAAAGCCAATTGACTCAAATCGTAAGCACCAAAGCCTTGTTTGACACTCACAGAAAGCCCTTGTGGTCGGTTTTCTACTTTTGAAATATAATTCACATCGGCAAGGAGACCCCTCAGTATATCGTTGTCTTTTGCAGCAATTTCAACGGTTATTTCTTTGCTCAAAATCGAACCGACTTCGCCAGTTGCCAACAAATCACCATTTTTGATAATTGCAACATGGCTGCACACTTTTTCAACTTCGTCGAGAATATGGCTTGCCATAAATATCGTTTTGCCTTGCGCTGCGATATTTTGTATCGTTTCGCGTACTTCGGCAATACCTGCAGGGTCAAGTCCATTTGTCGGTTCATCGAATATTAATACTGAGGGGTCGCCTACCATCGTTGCTGCGATTGCCAAACGTTGTTTCATGCCCAAAGAGTAACCACTAAACGGTGTGTCTTTGCGATGCGCTAAGTTGACAATTTCTAACAAATGGTGATAATCCACATTTTTAGCTCGTTTGATGAGCGCAACAACCGCCAAATTTTGTTCGGCAGTCATGTACGGATAAAAATTAGGGGTTTCCAACAATGACCCAACTTGCCGCAGCACCGATGAACCACTGCCATGTTGCCCTTCAAACCATTGAAAATCACCTGCATCAGCCCGAGTAATGCCTAACACAATGCCCAAAGTCGTTGTTTTTCCAGAGCCATTGGGTCCCAAAATGCCCATGATTTGCCCTTGCTCAACATCTAAATTGAGTTGATTGACAGCCGTTATGCGTCCGTAACGTTTTGTTAAGTTATTGATAGTCAATACTTTCATGCCATTTTAATTTTTTAATTGTTCTTCTGCTTTCTTAGCTCTATGCAATGTAAACATACCTATAACCAAAAACAAAATTGCAAAAACAGTTGAACTCCCAACTCGATTGCTTAAATAAGAAGTGATAAGGATAATGCCAGAGCAAACCATGAGAACCCTTGCTAATATCTTTTGCTGAAAAATCTGCTTCTCGTCCATAAATGCTATAAAATTGGAAGATGACGTTCTATTGTTGAACAAAAATGATTCACAAAGCAAGTCTAAGAAAATAAAACAGATTAACCCTACTTTTTTCGGGATTAATAAAAAAAATAATACCCTTTCCAAAGGAATCCTTCGGATCTGTATTTTGAAGGTTGGACATAAAAAAGCCGTTTCAAGAGGCTTGAAACGGCTTTTTTATAATTTATAAAGCAGCATTTATTCAAAAATAGCGGATACGGGCATTTCAAAACCTGTTAAAACGTGTGATTTTAAAGTATCGTTGATGGTTAAAGTACGAACATGATGCAATTCATCATCAATGAGTTCATATTGTCGCACCGTTTTTTTATTCGGATAGACAATCCAATATTCTTGAACTTTACCCATTTCGTAAAGGTATTTTTTATACGTCATTTCTTTTGGCGGATTGCCATCGGACTTTATTTCGATGATAAAATTAGGCGCACCTTCTATAATGCGTTGAATGATGCTCGATTGTTCGTTTTTGATAAAGAACAAATCGGGTTGAACAACGTCATTTGGCGTAAAACGAACATCCATCGGAGCAGCAAACAAACGCCCTAATTTATGTTGTTTTATAAAATAACCTAATTCTGTATGCAAATTACTGCTTGCAATTTGGTGTGGCGTAAGGGGAGAAGCCATGAAAATTATTTTACCATTGTGTAGTTCATAATTACCACTATCAGGTGGCGTAAGACGGGCATAATCGTCGTAAGTCAACAATTTAGGTTGCGGTAAACGCGTGATTTTTTTTGACCGTGGTTCGGCTGTTGCTGATGTCGGCATTGCTTTTTTTTAACAAAAATAAAGGAAATATTTTAAAAAGAAGATAAAACTGTTTCACTGTTTTACTTTGTTTTCAAAAAATCTATCAATTTAGCCGTCGCAAGCCCCCGATGACTGATTTCACTTTTAACAGACATAGGCAATTCCGCAAACGTTTTGTCATAGCCCAAAGGCTGAAAAATAGGGTCGTAGCCAAAGCCGCCTTCGCCAACAGGTTCTAATCGAATCGTTCCTTCACAAATCCCTTCAAAAATATGTTGTTCGCCACCCCTCAGTATTAAGGCGATAATTGTCCGAAAACGGGCTGTTCGCACAGACGTGTCGCCCATCAAGGTTAATACTTTTTCAATATTGTCGGCAGGGTTTCGAGACCCAGAATAATGTGCGGTATGTACGCCTGGTTCGCCATTCAAAAAATCAATTTCAAGCCCTGTGTCTTCCGAAAAACAAGAGACATTGTATTGATTATGTAAAAATTCGGCTTTTTCAAGGGCATTTTCTAAGATGGTTTCATGTGTTTCGGGCAAATCGGTGGTGTGTCCAATCGTTTTCATGGTCACGACTTCGATGCCTTCTAAATTTGCACCCCTCAGTACATCATTGACTTCGGCAACTTTATGCGGGTTATTTGTCGCAAATACAAGTGTCATTTTCTTTTTATTTGATGAAAAACTAAGGAGTAAAATTAGCCGATATTCTCCAAAGCTGTTTCAAATCGCTTATATTTGTGGATAGGTTGTTCTCCTAACAACGCAATCGTATTTTTTTGTCATTCTGAACGAAGTGAAAGAATCTGAATAATATTTCATTTAGATTCTTTCACTTCGTTCAGAATGACAAAAAAAATGATAACGAAATGTACTATTCTGAAAATAATTAATACACACCAAATGCTTTTGAATAAACAGCTACTAAGATATTCATTCCTCATATTGCTTTTTTTGCCTTTCATACTGTGGGGGCAAATTAAGCCCAAAGGCGAAGACCAAACGAAAGGTATTCCCCAAGAACAAATTGTCAAACTAAGCCCATTGGCTTTGATTGACCCTTTTGGTCCGACGTTTGCCGTCTATTTTGAACATCAATTGTACAAAAAAAGAAAATGGGAAAGCCTTGAACACGAAGTCGGTTATACTTTTCGCGTGTCGGGTTTGACGCATAAGGCATTTGGCTATCGTTTGCGTTCGTCATATCGGCATTATTTCAGTCCAAAATGGAAAGACAGAGGGAATTATTATGTGTCTTTGGCAGTCCTGCACCGTCAGTTTTTTGACAAAGGCACTGAATTTCTTTGGCGTGCTGACCGAGGTTATCAGCAGAATTTGCCTTATCGTTTGGGTATTTCGCAGCAATCATTGACGTTTAATATCGGTACGATGCGTTATTTTGGCTATAAAAATCGGTTTAACATTGATTTAAGCATTGGTTTGGGTTTTCGCAGAACCCACGTTTTGTTCAAAGATTTGCCTTCTGATGCCGTTACGCCTAATATTCCAGATATTTTTGAGCGCAATGTCAAGGCTTATGTTGAACAAACGACTTTGAAGGAACGGACACATTATTATGTGAATACAGTTTTAGCGGTTAAATTGGGTTATGTTTTGCAGACGAATAGTTTGGTGAAGAAGAAGTAATGTCAATAAATTATCAGATTCTTGTATTTGCAAATAAAAAATAAGAATTTGGGTGTAGCAAATACCACGGGTTTTGATTATTTTTGAACTTTAAAATTAAAACACAATTGTACTAAGTGCTGTAATAATTCACCGACAATAGGTTTTAAGAGAAAACTGAAAACAAACTCAATTATGACATCAAGAGAAAAATTAATCCGTTTAAGTTGGATTTATCAAGTTTTAGACCTTATTAATATCGACCGCGTTGATTTCGAATTACGCTTAGGTAAAAAGGGAACAGAAATATTTATAGATGAATTGTTGGATGAGCTTTATGAACTTCTTCATTCTTAAAAATGATAAAAAATGAATCACACAGAATTTTGGAAAAAATATGCACAGCTTGAAGATAAAGAAGCAAAAGCATTTTTAAAAACTTATATGTTTTCATTGCCAACCGATGAAATGAAATCATGGGTGTTAAGTGAAACAAGAACAATTGTTAATGAATTAAAACAGGATTTCAGTGACCCCTCAGTAAAAAATGAGTGGAAACAGAAAGTGAAGTCTGATTTAGCGAATGTTGTATCAAGTATTGAAAACAATAATTCAAAGGCGGCAGCTAAAA
>JAYSQG010000213.1:0-19962 GCA_043721685.1 Saprospiraceae bacterium
TGATAGTTGATAGTTTTAAAACTATCAACTATCAACTATCAACTATTATCTAAATATTTCCGCTCATGACGATTATCATAAAGCAGTTTAAAAATATGAATTACAATGTATAATGGATAGTTGATAATGGATAATTGTAAAAAATTATCCATTATCAACTATTATTTACTCTTCGTCCAGTTTGTATTTCGACAAATCCATGCCAAATGACAAGCCTTTGTCTTGCAACAACTCTTCGATTTCGACGAGTGATTTTTTACCGAAATTACGGAATTTTAACAACTCATGCGTGTCATAGCGAACCATTTCACCCAATGAATTGATTTTCGCCGCTTTCAAACAGTTGTAAGCGCGAACTGACAAGTCGAGGTCTTCGAGCGATGTCTTCAACAACTTACGCATGTGGAGGATATGCTCGTCCACAACGTTTTCTTCACGGTTTTTCTCGTCGTCGAACGTGATGTTTTCATCAGTAATCAACATCAAGTGTTGAATCAAAATGCGTGAAGATTCCTTCACTGCATCTTCTGGATGAATAGTACCATCTGTTTTGACTTCAATAACGAGTTTTTCGTAGTCGGTACGTTGACCAACACGGAAAGATTCGACGCGATAAGATACGTTTTTGATAGGCGTATAGATAGCATCAATCGGAATAACACCGATTGGCGCGTCTTTCGGCAAGTTTTCATCAGCAGGAACGTAGCCACGACCTTTCGTAATGGTTAATTCCATTTCGAGAGAAACGCTTGGTTCCATGTTGCAGATAACGAGTTGCGGGTTCATAATTTTGAACATATTCGTCGCTTCCTCAATGTCACCTGCTGTGAATTTGTCTTGACCGCTGACAGTCAAATATATTTTTTCTTCGCGTACATCATCGCCAGAAATGAGTTGCTTCAAACGAACTTGTTTCAAGTTCAGAATGATGTCAACGACATCTTCAACAACGCCGCGAATGGTTGCGAATTCGTGGTCAACGCCTGCTATGCGTACCGCCGAAATAGCAAAACCCTCCAACGACGACAATAGTACGCGACGTAGAGAGTTACCAACAGTTTGACCAAAACCCGGTTCCAAAGGTTTGAATTCGAAAAGACCTTCGAATTCGGTTGCCTTATTAAGAACGATTTTGTCGGGTTTCTGGAAATTCAATATTGCCATGCTTGATTAGTTCTATAAAAGTAAGAGAAGGGGAATTTCTATGATTATAATTGATAAATTATAAATGATGAATGACAAAATATAATCCATTCATCATTCATCATTTATAGTTCATCATTATTTCGAATACAATTCGACAATCAACTGCTCGTTGAGTTTTTCAGGTATTTGATCACGCTCTGGATAAGCGAGAAACTTACCTTCCAATTTGTCTGCATTCCAATCGAGCCAAGGTGACTTTTTGATATCACGATTCACACCTACACCTTCAAGGTTGCCATTGTTGCGTGATTTACCACGAACAGCGACTACATCGCCTGGACGGACGAAAGCAGAAGGAACATTATTGATAACACCATTCAATGTTATGTGTTTGTGTGAAACCAATTGACGTGCACCACGACGAGTCGGAGAAATACCCAAACGGAACACTACATTATCGAGCCGTGACTCTAATAATTGAAGAAGAACCGTACCTGTAACACCATGCCGTTTTGTGGCTTCATGGAAAGTTTTGCGGAACTGACGCTCTAGAACGCCATAAGTATATTTCGCTTTTTGCTTTTCCATCAATTGAATACCATAGTCAGACTTCTGCTTGCGCTTACGTGTCTGCCCATGTTGTCCTGGAGGATATTTTTTACGTTCGAATGCCTTATCGTTGCCATAAATTGCTTCACCAAAAGCACGCGCTTTTTTTGCGATAGGACCAGTATATCTTGCCATTTTCTATTGACTATTAATTTCTAATGATAAATATTTAAGCACAATTGGTTTATCATGATGTTCGAAAGGATTCGAACTGAAAACCAATTTTCTATATTATACACGTCTTTTCTTAGGAGGACGGCATCCGTTGTGCGGCATAGGCGTCATATCACGAATAAACGTGACTTTGATACCTGCTGCATCAATAGCGCGAATCGCACCTTCACGACCTGAACCAGGACCTTTTACGAATACTTCGCAGAAACGCATACCCGCATCATAAGCCACTTTAGCGGCATCAGTTGCAGCCACTTGCGCAGCATAAGGTGTGTTTTTCTTTGAACCACGGAAACCGCCTTTACCAGCCGTACCCCAAGAGATAACTTGACCTTGCTTGTTGGTCATGGAGACGATGATGTTGTTGAAACTGGCGTGGATGTGAGCAGCGCCATCAGGAGTTACCTGCACTACTCTTTTTTTGACTTTCTTAGCCTTACCGCCTTTGGCGGCACCGCCTTTTGCTGCTTTTGCCATTTTGCCTTTTCAGCTTTTTAGTTCTGGTTTTTGTCCCGTCTATACTGAGGGGTCAATCCTTGAACGTTTTTGAAATGAGAGTTAATCGTTTATCGTTTGATAAACATAGGATAGAATCCAATGCTATGAACGATAAACCTAAGATTACTTACCAACTTTTTTCTTGTTAGCAACAGTCTTCCGACGACCTTTACGAGTACGTGCGTTAGTACGTGTACGCTGACCACGCAAAGGCAAACCTTTACGGTGGCGCAAACCACGATAGCAAGCAATGTCCATCAAACGTTTGATGCTGAGTTGTACTTCAGAGCGAAGTTCACCTTCGACTTTGTACTCGTCGTTGACAATGCGAGAAATCATTTTGATGTTGTCATCAGTCCATTCGATAACTTTGGTATCTTCACTGACACCAGCTTTGAGAAGAACTTCACTAGCTGATGAGCGACCAATGCCGTAAATGTACGTCAAACCGATAACGCCGCGCTTATTTCTTGGTAAGTCTATACCTGCAATACGAGCCATTTTAATAACAGATTTTTAGATAATAGATTTTAGATTTGAGCAATTGATGTCTCCAATATAAAATCATAAAATTTTATCCTTGACGTTGTTTGTACTTCGGATTTTTTTTGTTGATGACATACAATCTGCCTTTACGACGGACAATTTTGCAGTCAGCAGAACGCTTTTTAATAGAAGGTCTGACTTTCATGACGAGACAATTGATTATTGTTAATTGACTATTTATTCTCTATTTGTAACGATAACAGATACGACCTCGCGACAAATCGTAAGGAGACATCTCAACTGCTACTTTATCACCTGGTAGAATACGAATGTAGTTCATGCGCATTTTTCCAGAAATCGTAGCAAGTATAACATGGTCATTCTCAAGACGAACGCGAAAATTGGCGTTTGACAAGGCTTCGTCAACTATGCCATCTAATTTTATTAAGTCGTTTTTTGCCATCCAAATTTAATTTTGTTATATGAAATTTCAGAACTGTTTTTTTATAAAATATTGAGAAACAAAAACTTATGCGCTGCGTAAACCTATTGTATCTCAATTAAAAAACACATTTCTGTTTTGGCGTGCAAATATCGGTTATTATATTGTGACTGCCAAAAGATTTTCATTATTCTTTTCAACTTCTTCTATACCAAAGTGGTCTGATAAAATTTCAGCCTTGTTCGGACGAACGACAATAGTATGTTCATAATGTGCTGAAGGCTTTCTATCTTTTGAAATGATAGTCCATCCATCGCTCATACTGAGTACATCTTTAGTACCCATATTTATCATAGGTTCAATAGCTATGACTAAACCTTTTCTCAAAACAACACCGTTTCCACGTTTGCCATGATTTGGTACATCTGGGTCTTCGTGCAGATTTTTGCCCAATCCATGGCCTACCAAATCTCTGACAACACCATATTTGTTCTGTTTTTCACACAATTCAAATATAGCAAAACCAATATCACCTATTCTTTTTCCGACAATGGCTTGTTCGATACCTTTGTAAAGAGACAGTTTAGTAGTTTGAAGGAGCTTCATTACTGAGGGGGTCACTCCTGGCATAGCATAAGTATATGCTGCATCACCAAAATAACCGTTCAACATCACACCACAATCAACAGAAATAACATCTGTTTCAAGAAACTCTCTATCACTTGGAATACCATGAACAACTTGCTCATTGATGGAAACAGTCAAAGTATTTGGATAATCCCGATACCCTTTAAATGCTGGAACAGCCTTATGGTCACGAATAAATTCCTCTGCTTTTTGGTCAAGGAAACTACCCGTAACACCTGGCTTTATCAAAGAACCGACATATGCAATCGCTTCACAATTGAGCAAACAAGCCGCCCGAATTAAAGCAACTTCATCGTCTGTTTTGTAGTAAATTTCTTTCTTATCTTCAGATTGAAACATGTCTTGTCTTTTTTAAATACCGCCTTCGCCTACGGCAACCAAACCGCCACGTCCTTCAATCTTACCGCCTTTGATAAGACCATCATATTTACTCAACAACAAATAAGACTGAATTTGAGTCAAAGTATCGAGGATTACACCAATCATGATGAGTACAGAAGTACCCCCAAAGAAACGTGCAAAACCAGAGTTAACACCCATAAAAGCCGCCACACCTGGAAGAATTGAAATAAAACCAAGAAGAATAGCACCTGGAAGCGTTACACGAGTTGTTACAGCGTCAATAAATTCTGCTGTATTCTCACCCGGTTTAACACCTGGGATAAAAGCGTTTTGACGCTTCAAATATTCCGAATATTGACGTGGATTGACAATCAAAGCTGTATAAACATAAGTAAAGACTACTACTAAAAGGAAGTAGAATAAATTATGTGGCAAAGAAGTGTAGTCATTCAACTGCGCTAAAAAACCCGTTGGGCTGCCAGAACCTGACATAAATTGAGCAATTGTTGAAGGAATAAACATCATCGCTTGTGCAAAGATGATTGGCATAACACCTGCTGCATTCAGTTTAATAGGCAAATAGTCACGATTCCCTGTCGCAGGTAAATTTGCACCTGTACGACCCACCATACGTTTTGCGAATTGCAATGGAATACGGCGAACCGCTTGAATCACAACGATAATACCCAAAACGATAGCACACCAAATTGCCATTTCGATAACGAAACCAAAACCACTTTGCAATTGGAATTCCGCAGCAACCGATTGAGGAAATTGGTCAATGATACCTGCCATGATGATGAACGAAACACCATTGCCGATACCCTTTTCCGTGATGCGCTCACCGAGCCACATTGCGAAAACAGTTCCCGAAGTCAGAATAATGATGCCTGAAAACCAGAAAATAACTGGACTCAAACCTGGCGCAATCGCACCTTGAGTCGTTAGATATGTCAAATAACCCGAGCCTTGAATCATCGTTACGAGGATAGTCAAGAAGCGTGTCATTTGGTTTAGTTTTTTACGACCAGATTCGCCTTCATGCTGCTGCAAACGTTGAAAATAAGGTACAGCAAACGACAGCAACTGAATGATAATCGAAGCCGTGATATATGGCATTACCCCTAAAGCGAAAATCGCACCTTTAGCAAATGCGCCGCCTGTAAATGTATTGAGCAAACCTAAAAGGTCGGTACGTCCAGCTGTTTGTGCTGCCATACTTGACAATACCTGAGCGTTAACGCCTGGCAATAGGACGAAAGTACCCACACGGAACACAAACAAAAGTCCGAGTGTATAAAGCAGTCGCTGCTTGAGTTCTGGAATGCTCCAAATATTTTTGAACGTCTGAATAAGCCTATTCATCGGATATTTATTTTTAAAAGTAAAAAAATCATTGAACGAAGAGTTCAACGATTTTATGCACTTAAAAGTTACGCAACTGTGAGAGTTCCACCGGCAGCTTCAACAGCCACCTTTGCTTTTTCAGAACAGCCATGAGCTGTAATGGTCAATGCCGTTGTCAACTCACCGTTAGCCAATATTTTAACGAGATCATCACGCTTAGTGTAGCCTTTTTCGTACAAAAATGCTGCTGTGATTTCAGTCACACCATGCTTTTCAGCACATGCTTGCAATTGAGCTAAGTTGAAAGGTACATACTCGACGCGGAACGGGTTTTTGAACCCACGTTTTGGCAAACGACGTTGCATCGGTGTTTGACCACCTTCAAAGCTACGCTTGTTTTTGTGACCAGAACGCGCTTTATCACCTTTGTGACCACGTGTAGATGTTCCACCATGACCTGAACCCTGACCGCGACCGATGCGCTTAATTCTATGGGTCGAACCTTTTGCAGGTTTAAGATTATTCAATTCCATCGTTGAAGAAATTTTTTCGATTGAATACTTTTTGAATTGATTATTATGTGTTGATTACTGATTAATGTTTTACAAATAATCAATAGACAATTATCAATAATCAATGCAATTTAAGCTTCCTCAACTTTTATGAGGTGAGCTACTTTTTTGACCATACCCATGATTTGTGGGTTCGATTCTTTCACGACTGAGTGGTTCATTTTGCGAATACCCAAAGCCTTTACCGTGTCCTTTTGGTCTTTCGGACGGTGAATCGTGCTTTTTACAAGCGTTATTTTAATATTTCCCATTGTTCGAATTACGATTTGGGATTTACGATTTTAGAAATCGCAAATCGGTAATTAGCCGTTAAATACTTTTGATACTTCGATGCGACGTGTTTTTGCCACTTGTTGTGGTGTCCGCAATTGCGACAAACCGTTTAAAGTTGCTTTCACAACGTTGTGTGGGTTTGAAGAACCTTGTGACTTCGCCAAAACATTGTGGATACCCGCCATATCAAGGACAGCACGCATAACACCTCCTGCGATGACACCCGTACCTTCTGATGCTGGTTTCAACAAAATGCGACCTGCGCCGTACTTACCAAGTACCTCATGCGGGATAGTTCCCTTGTTGATAGGCACTTTGATAAGGTTTTTCTTAGCATCTTCAACAGCTTTTTGGATAGCGTCAGATACCTCACGTGCCTTGCCTAAGCCTTGACCAACCGTTCCTTTGCCGTCTCCGACAACAACGATGGCAGCAAAGCTGAATGTCCGACCACCTTTCGTTACTTTTGCAACGCGGTTGAGTGACACCATTTTCTCTTTAAATTCACCTGCGTTTTCGCCACCTGCGGCAGCCGCTTTTTGATTATCTCTTGCCATTGGGCTTTTTTTTTTATAGATTATTGGTGATTGGTTATTGATTATTGACCGATAATTAAAAAAAACAGGCAATAAAGAATAAGCAATAAGCAATTTAGAATTCTAAGCCTCCTTCGCGTGCGCCTTCAGCTAAAGCTTTCACACGACCATGATACAAATAACCGCCACGGTCAAAGACCACTTTTGTGACACCCGCTGCTTTTGCTTTTTCAGCAAGTAACAAACCTACGGCTTTAGACATTTCTGTCTTCGTAGCCTTAGTTGTTTCTGTTGAGGAAGCTGCTGCTAATGTATGCCCCACTGAATCGTCAATGATTTGGCAGAAAATACCTTTGTTTGAACGGAAAACCGCCAAACGTGGGCGTGCTGTCGAGCCGCTTACACGACCACGAATTCTTCTATGGATACGAGCTTGACGCTCTTTCACTGTCATTTTCATGTTTGAAAACGCATTTTTATTTTATAAATTAAATTTCAAAACGCCTATTCCGATGTGCATCGGAAAACCCTGAATTCGGCCATAATGAAATGAATATCTTAACTATTGAGTTTAACAATAAAAACCGCCAGAAAACGCTTTTTACTGAGGGGGGTAAAAATACCCCAAAACGCAACAATCTTTTTTTACTTCTTACCGCTTGTCTTACCCGCTTTGCGACGAACAACTTCACCGTGGAAACGAATACCTTTTCCTTTGTAAGGTTCAGGTGTACGGAATGAGCGAATTTTAGCACAAACAGAGCCAAGCAATTGCTTGTCGAAGCTGCTAAGAAGCAACGTCGGAGGCGAACCTTTCTCCATTTTTGTTGTAAATTCAACCTCTTTCGGCAAAGTCATTTCAATTGGATGCGAAAAACCCAACGTGAACAAGATGTTACCATCTTTCGGCTCTAATTTGAAACCAACACCGACAAGTTCCATCCGCGCAGTATAACCTTCGCTGACACCTTGAACCATGTTTGAAACCAATGAGCGATACAAACCATGCAATGCACGGTGACGCTTTTGGTCAGTCGGGCGTGTGACTTTGATTTGTCCATCTTCAACGGCGACCGTGATGTCTGGATCAACCTGTTGAGTAAGTGTTCCTTTCGGACCTTTAACTGTTACCAAATTGCTTTTGCTGACTTGAAGTTCAACTTTTGCGGGCAAAGCAATGGGCATTTTACCTATTCTTGACATCTTTTATATTAGTTTAAAAGATTCTAACTTTTGATTTTGAATGTTTCAAAGACATTATGACACTTAAAAAAGTACCGAAATGCTTGATAACATTAATAAATGTAGCACAATAATTCACCACCTACATTGAGTTGGCGTGCTTCTTTGTCCGTCATGACACCGCGAGATGTAGAGACGATGGCTATACCTAAGCCGCTAATAACACGAGGCACCTCTTTGGCACTACGGTATTGACGCAAACCTGGTCTTGAAACGCGTTTCAAAGAACGAATAACGGGCTCTTTAGTCTGCGGGTCATATTTCAAAGCGATTTTGATAAGACCTGCTTGACCTGCTACGTCCTCGAATTTGTATTTCAAGATATAACCTTGGTCGTAAAGGATTTCTGTCAAACGCTTTTTCATGTTTGACGCGGGAATCTCAACGATTGTGTGACCTGCCATTTGAGCATTACGAATGCGCGTAAGGAAGTCAGCAATTGGATCTGTTACTGCCATTTTATAGCAATTTTTGATTTTTTTTTATGTTGATACTGAGGGGGTATCCGCTAAAAGGTGTGAAACAGACCTGCCCCAGATCAAAGATATTATTTTTAACAACGAATAATGAATTGTAAATAATGGATTTATGTATTAATAGCGCAAGCGATTCAACATGCATCCTTTATCTTTCTTCATTTTCTTACCAAGACGCTTTTGTAACCCCTGGTATTTTGCCTTCCAAAGCCATTAAGCGGAATAGGTAGCGATTGACACCAAACTTACGCATGTAACCTTTGGGGCGACCCGTTAGTTGACAGCGATTGTGTTGGCGCACTTTCGACCCGTTGCGTGGCAACTTGTCGAGTTCTTCCCAGTTACCTTCAGCTTTGAGTTTAGCACGTACTTCAGCGTATTTCACCACCATTTTAGCACGTTTCTTTTCTCTTGCAATGATTGATTTCTTAGCCATTTCTTTTTTTACGTGTTAATTTTTAGTATTTAATGCTTTACCGAAACACTAAAAACAAATACTAAAGATTATTTTTTTTGAACGGCATACCCATCCCTTTCAACAATGCCAATGCTTCTGCATCTGTCGGCGCTGTCGTCACGAATGTGATGTCCATACCTTGAATTTTATTGATCTTGTCAATGTCAATTTCAGGAAAAATGATTTGCTCGGTGATACCAAGCGTATAATTTCCACGTCCATCGAAGCTCTTGTCATTGATGCCTTTGAAGTCACGTACACGTGGCAAAGCAACAGTAATCAACCGGTCCAAAAACTCATACATCTGAGTACCACGAAGGGTCACACGTACACCAATCGGCATACCTTCACGAAGTTTGAAGTTAGAGACAGATTTGCGCGCTTTTGATGACACCGCTTTTTGACCTGCAATTGCTGAAATCTCATTAACAGAAACTTCAATCAATTTTTTGTCTTGTGTAGCACCGTTTACGCCTTGGTTGATGCAGATTTTAGTAATTTTCGGCACTTGCATCACCGTTTTGTATTGAAATTGGTCCATCATAGCGGGTGCAATTTCAGCTTGGTATTTAGTCCGAAGTCTAGGAACGTAACTCATTATTTATAAGGTTTGACCTGTTTTTTTAGAATATCGAACCAACTTACCGTCCTCTAAACGACGACCTAAACGTGACGGCGTACCTTTGCTGTCAACGACCATTAAGTTCGAGATATTAATACGGGCTTCAATCTCATCAATACCGCCCGGTGTTTCTTGTGTCGGTTTGCGATGTTTTTTCACCATGCGGATACCTTGGACGACTGCCTTATTGTCCGCTGGAAAAACTCTTAGCACCGTGCCTGTTTTGCCTTTGTCTTCACCAGAAATGACCATTACTTGGTCGCCTGTTTTGACATGACGTTTGGGTGCGAATCTTTTAGTTGCCATTTTATTTCAAAAAATTTAAATGTCATTAAAGTACCTCAGGTGCCAATGAAACGATACGCATATAATCGCGTTCGCGCAATTCACGGGCAACAGGTCCAAAAATACGTGTGCCACGTGGCTCATCAGCTGCGTTCAAAAGGACGCAAGCGTTGTCGTCGAAACGAATGTATGAACCGTCTTTACGACGAATCTCTTTGCGTGTACGAACGATAACGGCTTTCGAAACCGAACCTTTTTTAACACCGCCTGGCGATGTATCCTTAACCGTCACGACAATTTTATCGCCAATAGAAGCATAACGACGTTTTGAACCGCCTAAAACGCGAATACAAAGTACTTCTTTTGCGCCGCTATTATCAGCTACTCTTAGTCTTGATTCTGCCTGTATCATTTTCTTTTACAGTTGAATATTATTTGAATAATCGAGCGGTCAGTATGCTGTACGAAATTTATAAGTACATTTAACATCTGACATCGAACATTGAATGATTACTTCGCTTTTTCGATGACTTCAACAAGTCTCCACCGCTTCGTTTTACTGAGGGGGCGTGTTTCCATGATTAACACCGTGTCACCAACACCTGCTGTGTTGATTTCGTCGTGTGCGTGGAATTTCGACGTTTTTTTCATGTACTTACCATACATCGGGTGCATGATTTTACGAACGACTTTGACTGTGATAGTCTTCTCGGGTGCACTGCTTGATACAACTCCGATACGCGTTTTTCTAAGATTTCTTTCAGAACTCATTATCTTAACTAAGATTTTAAGATTGAAGATTTTAAGATTATAGACACTTTTTCAAAACTACCATAGTCTTAAAGTCTAAAATCCAAAAACCTGATATTACGCTTTTTTCAAACGGGCGCGACGTGAACGAATGCGTGAACGCATTTCCAAGTCTTCAGCCGTATATTCAGCCATTTCGCGTTTACGCAATTCTGTGAGTGCGCGGGCGATGTTTTGGCGTGTTTTCTTGAACTGGCTGTTGTCGTTGATGCCACGAATCGCTTTTTCAAAATTCATTTTTTGAATTTCGCTTCTCGAAGCGACAACTGTTGCTTCCAACTCTTCTTCTGGCTTGTCGTGCCAAGTAATTTTTTCGCTTCCCATTTTAAAAAACTATTTAAAACGTTGATTGTCTAATTATTAATTACCAACAATATAGTCGGTACGTGTAACGGTTCTCGTTAAGCACGGTAATTTCTGTGCACCAAGGCGAAGGGCTTCACGAGCGACTTCGTCTGTAACGCCGTCTATCTCGAAAATGATTCTACCCGGTTGCACTTGCGCTACCCAATGGTCGAGCGCACCTTTACCTTTACCCATACGAACTTCCGCAGGTTTTGAGGTAATCGGTTTGTCAGGAAAAACCAAACACCAAACTTTACCTTCACGTTTCATAAAACGTGTAATCGCAATACGTGCAGACTCTATTTGACGGCTCGTCAACCGGACGTGCATCGTTGATTTGAGGGCGAAAGTACCGAATGATACGGTGCTACCACGCCACGCCAAACCCTCGTTTTTCATCTTATGCTGCTTGCGAAACTTTGTTCTTTTCGGCTGTAACATTGTTCAAACGTATTTTTTGCGACTTAAAATCGCTATTTATCGTTCAAAAACTCGACTTTATGAGTTGCTTCTTTCAAAGCGGCTGCAAAAGTACAGTTTTTGTTTGAATTTTTATTCTATTTTCTAAACATTTGCTAAAAAAACACAAATATACTGAGGGGGTAATAATTGATTATTTTTTAATGATTATTGATTGTTACTGTGTGCATGAATCAATAATAAATAATCATTCATCAATTATTAACGCTTTGGTCCACCTTGACCGCCGCCAGGACCTCGGTTGCCACCTTGACCGCCACCGCCGCCACGATTACCACCTTGACCGCCACCGCCGCCAGGACCTCGGTTGCCACCTTGACCGCCACCGCCGCCACGATTACCACCTTGACCACCTTGACCACCTTGACCACCGCCGCCACCTCTACGGTCGCCGCCGCCGCCGCCACGATTATCGCCACCACCTCTGCGGTCGCCACGTCCACCGTCTCTGCGGTCACCACGGTCGTTGTCACGACGGTCGCCACCACCTCTACGGTCTTGGTTGCCAGAGCCTTTTGATTCTTCTTGGAAAGGAGATAAGTCGCGCTTACCAAATACCTCACCTTTACAAATCCATACTTTGATACCGATTTTGCCATAGACGGTTTGAGCCTCTACGTTGGCATAGTCAATATCTGCACGGAAAGTGTGAAGTGGAGTACGACCTTCCTTATATTCTTCAGTCCGAGCCATATCAGAACCGCCTACACGACCACTGATACGGATTTTGATACCTTCTGCACCCGCACGAATCGTTTGCTGAATCGCCATTTTGATAGCACGACGGTGGTTAATACGACCTTCGATTTGCTTCGCAACAGTTTCACCAACGATGACAGCGTCCATCTCAGGCTTACGAATTTCGTTGATATTGATTTGAACATCTTTCGATGTCAATTTTTTCAACTCTTCGCGGATACGGTCAACTTCTTGACCACCCTTGCCGATGATGATACCCGGGCGTGATGTTTGAATTGAAACAGTCACCCGCTTCAATGTGCGTTCGATGATGATACGTGCAATACCACCTTTCGAGATACGTGCACGAAGATATTGGCGGATTTGCGCGTCTTCAACCACTTTCGCAGCCATATCACGACCGCCGAACCAGTTGGATTCCCAACCTTTGATGATACCTAAACGGTTTCCTATCGGATTTGTCTTCTGACCCATTTTAATCTTTTATCGAAACTTCAAGCGTTCCAGATTATTTTGGAAAATGTTATTTTCGTTTAAAAAGCCTACCGAATCGTTCGGACTAGGCTGAATTTCTCAACTTATGCGCCTACGGCTTCGCTTTCAGCAGGAATAGGCTTGCGGTTTTCCACAACAATTGTGATGTGGTTAGTCCGTTTGCGAATCCGATGAGCGCGTCCGTGCGGTGCAGGTTGAAAGCGTTTCAACATCGTTGCCGCATCGCTAAATGCCGACTTGATGTAGAGGTCATACTCTGTGGCATCTTCCTCGGTTTTTACTTCCCAGTTAGCGTAAGCCGAGCGTACAACTTTTGTCAACCACAAAGAAGCTTCCTTGTTTGTGAATTGAAGAATGTTCAACGCATCGCTGACTTTTTTGCCGCGAATATTGTCAATGACGAGGCGCATTTTACGTGCCGACATCGGACAACTTGAGTGTCTTGCTACTGCTTCCATTGCTTGTATTCAGTATTTAGTAGTGAGCTAAAAGAACTCACGCAATTATTTTTCTTAATAAAAAATGATTAAAAAGTATGTACATACTGAGGGGTTCTTCAATTGATTATTTTTTATTGATTAATGATTATTGTATTAAACAATATTCAATAAACAATATTCAATATTCAATAATGAGAACACCTACTGCCCTACTTCTTACTTTTTACGGTTGCCTGAGTGACCTCTGAAGTTACGCGTCGGTGAAAACTCCCCAAGTTTGTGACCCACCATGTTTTCTGTAACGAATACAGGAACAAATGTTTTGCCGTTGTGAACAGCAATGGTCAAACCAACCATATCAGGACTAATCATAGAAGAACGCGACCACGTCTTGATGACCGACTTGCGGCTTGCTTCCTTCATTTTCTCGACTTTCTCGAGCAATTTATGGAAAATATATGGTCCTTTTTTAAGCGAACGAGGCATGATTTAATTATTTAGTATTGATTATTGCCGATTGATTATTAAGCAATAATCAATTAACAATATTCATTTAAATTACTTATTCGTTGTTTTACGTCTTGTAACAATAAGGCGGTTTGATGCCTTATTCTTATCGCGTGTTTTAGCACCTTTAGCTGGCAAACCTTTGCGTGAGCGTGGGTGACCACCAGAAGCGCGTCCTTCACCACCACCCATCGGGTGATCCACTGGATTCATCACAACTGGACGAACACGTGGGCGACGACCACTCCAACGTTTTGCACCTGCCTTACCCATGATTTCCAAACTGTGGTCAGGGTTTGACACCGTACCAATCGTTACACGGCAAGTCATCAAGATGCGGCGAACTTCACCCGAAGGCATTTTCAACGACGCATATTTACCTTCTTTACCGTTCAAAGTTGCGTAAGTACCTGCAGAACGTGCCAAAACAGCACCTCTACCTGGTTGCATTTCGATGCAGCATACTTGAACACCGAGTGGCACATCTTTCAAAAACATTGTGTTACCCACTTCAGGTGTTGCTGTGTCACCACTTAGAATCGTATCACCGACTTTCAAGCCGTTTGGTGCGATTATGTAGCGTTTTTCACCGTCAGCATAAAACACAAGAGCGATAAAAGCCGAGCGATTCGGGTCATACTCAATCGTTTTGACCGTTGCAGGAACACCATCTTTATTGCGTTTAAAGTCAATAATACGGTATTGTCCTTTGTGACCACCACCGATTTGGCGCACTGTCATCTTACCGTCGTGGTTACGACCGCCTGAATGCGAGAGTTTTTCTACCAAACTCTTCTCCGGTACGTTTGTCGTAATCTCTTTGTAACTGTTTGTTACGCGAGTACGAAGAGACGGCGTTATCGGGTTATATTTTTTAACTGGCATTTTATTATAAAGTTATCAGTGCATTGCTCGGGTCTTTTTCAATAAAAAAGACTTTTAACAATGGCTATTGACTTAATGACTAATTATTCTTCTGCAGCACCTGCATCACCGAAGATGTCGATTGTCTCACCTTCTTGAAGCAATACGAATGCTTTTTTATAAGCTGGTTTCATACCTTTAACCATACCCGAACGAGTCGAACGTGTTTTGGTTTTTCCTGGAATGACCGCCGTGTTAACGCTTGCAACCGAAACATTGAACATAGCTTCAACAGCTTTCGCTACTTCGAGCTTGTTCGCTTTGCGGTCAACGACAAACGTATAAACCGTTTTTGCCATTTGCTTGTCGGACTTCTCGGTGATAATCGGACGGACTAAAATATTCTTTGCCATTTTTTATGAGACTTTAAGATTTTAGATTTTAAGATTTTAGACCCCTCAGTATTTTAAGCATCTTGAAGTCTTTTATCTTAAAATCTTATATCTAAATTATGCAAACGTTTCTTGAATTTTTGCAATTGAACTTTCTGTCAACACGAGTGCTTGCGTGTTCATGATTTGATAAGTGTTCAAATCACTTGCTCTTGCAACACCTGTGCGTTCTGCGTTACGGCTTGATTTAAGGATAACCTCATTCAATTCTGGCAAAACAACCAATGATTTTTTGCTTTTGACGCCCAAACCAACCAATACGTTGACAAAATCTTTTGTCTTTGGCGCATCGAAAGAAAAGTCTTCAACAATGGTAATCGAGCCATTGGCTGCTTTCGCAGACAAAACGGACTTACGAGCCAATTGACGTACTTTTTTATTCAATTTGATAACGTAATCATGCGGTTTTGGACCGAAAGTACGGCTACCACCTAAGACTACCGAGTTGATGTCACCCTTACGTGAGCCACCTGTACCCTTTTGCTTGTGCAACTTACGAGTAGAACCCGAAGCTTCACTACGCTCTTTTGTCTTAGAATTGCCTTGACGTTGGTGTGCCAAGTACTGCTTAACAGCGAGATAGACTGCATGCTCATTCGGCTCGATGCCGAAAATGTCTGCTGGCAATTCAATGCTTCTGCCTGTGCTTTCGCCTTTTATATTTTTAACTTCGACTTTCATTTTTCAAAATTATTTTGCCGCAACCCTTCAGTATTTATCAGCTAAATCTGACGACTGATGTCTGACGACTAACGACTAAACTATTTTTCGATGATGACATACGCGCCATTGTGTCCTGGCAGCGGTCCTTTTAAAAGGATAAGGTTTTGCTCTGGGAAAATCTTAACAACTTTAAGACCTTTAATGGTCTTCGTATCGTTGCCCATTCGACCTGACATGCGCATACCTTTAAATACCTTAGAAGGAAATGATGATGCACCAATTGAACCCGGTGCACGAAGGCGGTTGTGCTGACCATGGGTCGCTTGACCGACACCGCCGAAGCCGTGACGACGCATAACGCCTTGGAAACCTTTACCTTTTGAAGTGCCCATTGCTTGCACCTTGTCGCCTTCTGCAAAAATATCAGTAACACTAATCGTGTCGCCTTTTGTTTTGCCGATGACCATGTCGCGGAATTCAGCCACTTGGCTCATTGCTCCCTCAACACCAGCCGCCGTGAAGTGACCTAACATTGCCTTAGATGTTCTTTTCACTTTCGCTTCGCCGAAAGCCAATTGCATTGCGTTGTAACCATCGCTGTCCACAGTTTTAACCTGTGTAACGATATTTGGTCCCAACTCAACAACCGTAACGCCTACGGCATTGCCTTTCTCATCGAAGACAGAGGTCATGCCGACCTTCTTGCCAATTAAACCGTTCACTGTTGAAATATTTTAAATTTTAAGAAAATTTAGATAGGTACTAAACTGAGAAGTATTACCGTGTATCGTTCTTTAATGATGAAGGATGAATTATGAATGAAAACTCATTTTCTTCCGTTCAAAATTGGGCTTGATACTGAGGGGGTCGTTTTGATTCGACACGTTAATATATATGGTATGTAATTAGTACAAACCAAAATAAATTAGTTAGTCAATCAATTAAATTGATTCTCCCTCATTTTCAGCAAGACCTGAAGAGTATCTTTTTAGATTGATTGTTTTTTATTGATTAATGAATATTGTCGTAAAACAATAATCAATAAACAATAAACATTAATCAATCTAAAAGACTTGTTCAGTATAGCCACTAAAAATGTCTTAAAGTATTGTTGATGAAATAGGTTTCGTCAATAAGTACTCAATTCATTATGTAAATTCTTACGTAAATCCTCATTAGGATTACATCAATTTTACTTGAATATCCACGCCGCTGGGCAATTCCAGTTTCGACAATGCGTCCACCGTTTTTGCATTAGGTGAGTAGATTTCGATAAGCCGCTTGTGCGTGCGAAGTTGGAACTGCTCCCGAGCTTTCTTATTGACGTGCGGAGACCGCAGGACAGTATAGATTTGTTTCTCGGTGGGCAGCGGAATCGGACCAACTACTGCCGCATTCGTAGCACGGACTGTTTTTACGATCTTCTCGGTTGATTTATCAACCAAATTGTGGTCGTAAGATTGAAGTTTGATTCTGATTTTCTGATTCATTACCCTTTTTAATCTTTTGTCAAATTGAAGCGCAACTACCTTTTGTAATTGGCGGTGCAAAGATAGAACTCTTTTTCTTTCTACCAAATAGTTTTTCAAAAATTAAGTAAAAAATCTTTTCTGTTCGTATTTAAATGGATTCCATCTTTTCCGACCCCTCAGTATTTATTGACGTTTTACACGTATATATAAGGTTGAGCCGTCTATTTCCACCGAATTCATTTAATTTTCAACCTTTTGAACAATTTCTCAGCTGTGAGCGTTTGGAACAAAAAAATATTTATGCGCCAATTTTCTTTAAAAGACATTCAAGCGATGGAACGTATTCCTCGTTTAACACTCATTAATGCCATTACGGGTTTTAAAAGTGCCAATCTTGTTGGTACGGTCAATACTGAGGGGGTCCCCCAATTTAGCTATTTTTTCATCCGCCGTACATATTGGCTCTGAACACATCAAAGCGAACCAAACAACTATGATTATCGGTAAAGTCATAGAGTTGTTTCTACCCGAAGATTGTTTAGACGACAAAGGCAATTTGGATTTAAACCGTGCAAAAACCGTTGCTTTAAGTGGTTTAGATTCTTACCATGCGACTGAAATGATTCAACGGATGCCTTATGCGCGTGTGTCGAAGTAACCACAAAACAATAACAGGGTCTTTTTGTCATTCTTTCACTGCTTTCATAATGACAAAAAGGCACGTTGGGATTTTCAAAGTTACTTCATCGCTTTAAAATAGCTTTTAACAGAAACATCTCGAATTTCGTTGTTACGACATTCGAGATGTTTCTGTTAACCATATAGTAGCCTGTTTCCTCTATTTCATTTTCACAAACTGCTGCACACCATAGGTTTTATCAGAATTGATTTTTACAAAATAAACCCCATTCGGTAAATCCTTTGTATAGGCTTGCCATTCGTTCCTACCCTTCTCAAAACGTTGATTCGTTATAACATTCTGAACCATAACGCCTTGATAGTCAAAAACTTGAATGGTCATTACTTCGGCTTCTTTCAGGTCAAAACGAAGCGTTAGGTCGGTTGAAGTTGGGTTTGGAAATACAGAAAGGTCGGTTTTACTGAGGGGGGTATCTTCTGTTCCTGTTGCTGTATTTTCAAGCACCATATTTTCATCGCCTGCTTGATAAGCTAAAAAAGCGAAGTAAATGAGCATCATTTCATCCGTTGTCGACTCACCTAATACGACTGTTTTAGGTGGACTGCTTGGCTGATTGGGGTTGTTCATCGTGTTGTCGTAAAACGCTTCACTTTGGAGTTTGGCTAAACGTGGAAACTTAATCGCTTTTTTGAACAAATATGAGCCTTGCCAATGGAAATCCCAGTTGTCTATTTTGATGAGGGGTATGGTGTCCCCCGAAGGTAGGACTTGCCAAGACTTGATACTGCGCCCAATGAGGTGCATGTGTGGTCCAATGCTGATAAGAGTGCCATCAGTTAAAACATTGGTGTATGAGGCATAAAATGTCTTGGTTGTATTGGCGGGAATGACGAGCGGTCCGTTTGTTAAAGATGTTGAGTGGTTCAAAATAGGAACAATGCGCACTTCTCGGAGTGCTTGGTCGCTTGTTTTGAAACGCAACATCGTTGAATCCGTTTTGCCTAATGAATTGGGTGCATAATGCACTTGCAGGATAATGTTTGTACCCGCTGTTAATTTTACGCCCATGCCTGACGGATATATTTGAGGCAGCGCACCTGGCACCCACGCACCAATAAGCGTAGCGGAATTGGAACCGACTCCTCCAAAACTGGTATAACCTGGGTCGGGGTCTGCAGCATCGAGGTCGAAACACTTGTTTGAGTTGTCTGCAAAAATGAGAACATGGTGTACAATTGCCCCGTTGCCAGGCAAACATTCTAAACCTGTTATAAATTTATCGGCTGTTGTGCCTGAACGCATCGGGAAACAGCGGTAAACGTCTGCATTACTCGATACGGTGTATTTGGGAATGCGCTGTGTCCAATCGGCATTGGGTATGGCAGCAGCATCGGTATAGACGGGCGGAGCGGGGGCATTGGCTAAATTACCAGAAGGTGCACTGGCGTTTGCCCAATCAATGATGGCTTTTTTGTCGGCATCGGACAAAGTTCGAGCGTGAGCAAGCGCATTGTATTTTTGGTCTGGAGGCCAAGGCGGCATAAGCCCCAAATTAACTGAATTGCGAATGGACGATTTATAATTGCTCGCCTGCGCATAAGTCATAAGTGAAAAGGGTGCAACGCCACCTGTATGATGGCAACTTGTGCAGTTTTTATAAATAATAGGGGCTACTTTATCTGCCCAAGTGGGTGTTTGACCCAAGCAAGTGGCATTTATCCAAAATATACTGAGGGGTACAAAAAAAGTAGCAAAAGTCAATTTCTTCTTCATGATTCATATTGTTAAATATTAAAAAAATCGGTCAGTGTTTGCACCTGTCCATACATCACAAGTTTCGGCCCGATTATTAATATGTTTTTAAAAATTGTATTCTATATTGAATATCAACTATTTACATTTATAAGGTGTAAAAAATCAAATTACTCACAATTCCGAAG
>JAYSQG010000214.1:0-15888 GCA_043721685.1 Saprospiraceae bacterium
TTCACTCTTAGGTGCTGTTGAAAAAGGCATCGTCACGCTCATCGGTGCTACGACTGAAAACCCTTCTTTTGAGGTCATCCCTGCCCTACTCTCTCGCTGTCAAGTCTATGTTTTGAAAGAATTGGAAAGCGATGATTTGCTCGAATTGGTCAATCGAGCCTTGAAAAATGATGAAGTTTTGCAAATAAAAAACATCGCTTTCAAGGAAACAGACGCTTTGTTGCTATTAAGTGGTGGCGATGCAAGGAAATTGTTGAACATTGTTGAATTGATTGCTGAATTTGCACCTGATAGAACCGTCAATACTGAGGGGGAGGTAAATCCTCCCTATGAAGTTGATAATCAAATCGTTACAAATATCATTCAACAGAATATTGCTCGTTATGACAAATCAGGTGAACAACATTATGACATCATATCAGCTTTCATAAAATCAATGCGCGGCAGCGACCCCAATGCAGCAGTTTATTATTTGGCAAGGATGTTAGAAGGAGGCGAAGATGTGTTGTTCATCGCACGACGTATGATAATTTTGGCATCAGAAGACATTGGTTTAGCAAATCCCAATGCCTTATTGTTGGCAACCACTACAGCCCAAGCCGTTCATCAAATCGGTATGCCCGAAGCACGTATTATATTGAGTCAATGCGCGATTTACTTGGCAACTTCGCCCAAAAGTAATTCAGCATACATGGCTATTGATGCCGCTATCGCCAAAGTGCGAGCGACTGGCAATCTGAGTATTCCGCTTCATTTGCGCAATGCCCCAACGAGTTTGATGAAAAAAATGGACTACGGTAAAGGCTATCAATACGCTCATAACTATGTGGGCAACTTCGCTGAACAAGAATTTTTGCCCACAGAAATCAGTGGCGAGCGATTTTTTGACCCCTCAGTAAATCCTGCTGAAACGCGGATTCGAGAGCAGTTGCGGCTACAATGGAAAGAGAAATACGGATATTGAGAATGGATTTTGTTTTTAACATAAAACAAGTAACTTTGTCAAGTAAAAAAATTAAAAAATAGAGCAATGATTCAAGGAATTTCAATAGAAAATTTTCGTCTTTTTCATAAAACAGAGATAAATGGGTTTGGATTGGTCAACCTTTTTGGCGGGAAAAACAATTCGGGAAAGACTTGTTTGTTGGAGGCGTTATTTGTAGCATTGAAAGAAAATGTTGATACAAGTATAAAGCTTAGACGACAAAAACTAGAGGAAAAAGATGCTCGAAAAAATCTGTTTCATAATTTAGATACTACCAAACCAATTATTTTTGATGTAATTAAAAATGCCAATAGTATCTATCATACAAATTGGCATTATGATGGAACTAACTTTAATGTCACAAAGACTTTTAATGGCTTAGAAATCTCCTTGTGGGAATTAGATGAAGTTGAAAATCTTCGACAAACTAACAAAATCAGTTTTATTCTTTCAAAAGACGAACAATTTCCAGAAAACTTAAACCTAAGTGCTGAATTTGATAGAGCCGATATAAACGGTGAAAGCGCACTGATATTGAAGGCAATCCAAATTATAGACCCCTCAGTATTGGAGATAAAAACGTATGCAACTTTTCCGGAAACGCTTTATTTGAGAAAGAAAAATGAAAAAATTGCTTTGCCCATTACAAATTATGGTGATGCGATTCAAAAAGTAATGCGTTACATTTTAACAATTGTAAAATTAGATAGCGACCTATCAAAAGGAGATAAATTCTTATTAATTGATGAAATTGAAAATGGCTTACACCATACCGTTCAACAGGAGTTTTGGACAATGTTATTTCAGTTAGCTGTTGAATTTAATATCCAAATCTTTGCAACAACACACAGTAGCGAAATGATTGAGGCATTTGCAGAAGTTGCTCAAAAACCGCAATTTGCTAACAAAGGCGTATTTTATGAATTATTCCGCCATATAAAAACAAATGAAGTTGTTGCTAATAAGTTCAATACCAATACTTTAGAATACAATCTTCAAAATAATTTATCATTAAGAGGCGAATAATATAATGAATATCCTAATTGTCGAAAGTAAAAATGACCGTCATTTTGTTGAAGCCTTGATTCGTCATTTGCATCTACAACCATCTGTGGCCGTTAACCCTGCACCAATTTGTGCTATTGATGATTTCGAATGTATGAATGGTCTAAGTCTCTCGCGTTTGACGACATCTTTATCGTCCTTGCTCAATCGTGCGCGGAGGGAAGGCGTTGACAAAATTGGCGTTTTAATTGATTTAGACAACGAAAGCATGGGAAATCGGCTAAAATTAGTCAATGATGCTATCAAACAGGCTTGTTTGGAAACATTTGACATTGTATTTGATAATGACTTAAACAATATCTCACAATTTTCAACTATTCATTTTGATTCATCAACAAGTGTTCAAATTGCTTGTTATTTTACAAACGTTGATGGTCAAGGCGAGTTAGAAACTGTCTTGAAAACCATTAAAACAAAAGATTCTCCTTTCGCTGATTGCCTTTCAGAATGGCAAAACTGTTTGCAAGCCAATGGGAAAGATATTAAACAAAAGGATTATGACAAATTTTGGTTGAGTAATTATATCCGATTTGACACTTGTAGTAAAAATGACAAAAAACAAGCAGAACGCAAATGCAGCATTCAAAACTTAGATGAAGTTTTTAAAAATAAAGCACATATTTTTGATTTCGATAATGCTTTGTTAATTGACATAAAATCCTTCCTCCGCTTATTCAATTGAAAAATCCAACCTGTTTCCTCAACAAATGAGTTAACTTTGCGTTTTATTTTCAATATTTTTTGAAAATAAAATTCCAACCAATTTTTCATATTAAAACATCCGACTATCAAAAATGACCGACGTCCAAACACCTAATACAGAAATTTCAGCCGAAAATTTAGCTTTTATCCGTCAATCTGCTCAAGACTTTGCGGAAACACATATCCGACCTTATCTCATGGATTGGGACGAATCACAAGAGTTTCCTATGGAAATGATGCATAAAATGGGCGAATATGGCTTCCTTGGCGTACTCGTTCCAGAAGAATATGGTGGTGCAGGACTTGATTATCAGGCTTATGTGACTATTATAGTAGAAATTTCAAAAGTTTGTGGCTCTATAGGTTTGTCAGTTGCTGCACATAACTCATTGTGTACCAATCATATTTTGATGTTTGGCACCGAAGAACAAAAGCAACGTTGGTTGCCAAAATTAGCCACAGGCGAATGGATTGGTGCTTGGGGTTTGACGGAAGCGAATACAGGTTCAGATGCGATGCGGATGAAATGTACGGCTGTTCAAGACGGTGATTATTGGGTTATCAATGGCGCAAAAAACTGGATTACACATGGTAAATCAGGTCAAGTTGCCGTTGTTTTAGTCAGAACAGGTGAACTTTTGGACTCACGCGGCATAACAGCCTTCGTTGTTGAGCGTGGTACTGAAGGGTTCTCGGCAGGTAAAAAAGAAAATAAATTGGGTATGCGCGCCAGCGAAACGGCTGAAATGATTTTTGATAATTGTCGTGTGCACAAAAGCCAAATACTCGGACATGAGGGCGAAGGTTTTAAACAAGCGATGAAAATATTGGACGGTGGGCGTATCTCAATTGCCTCATTGTCACTCGGTATTGCCAAAGGGGCTTACGAAGCAGCCGTAAAATATGCCAAAGAACGGCATCAATTTGGGCAACCCATTGCCAATTTCCAAGCAATTGGCTTTAAATTGGCAGATATGGCAACCCGTATTGAAGCCGCCGAACTGTTGACCCGTCAAGCAGCCAATTTAAAAAATGCGAACAAACCCATGACAAAAGAAGCCGCTATGGCAAAATATTATGCCTCCGAAGTCGCTGTTTGGACAGCGAATGAAGCGGTTCAGGTATTTGGTGGCTATGGCTATACTAAGGATTTTCCAGTTGAAAAATTCTACCGCGATGCGAAGCTGTGTACGATAGGCGAAGGCACGAGTGAAATTCTAAAACTCGTGATTTCGAGGGAAATACTGAGGGGGTAGTTTCGCCGTTTTATGTCATAAATGAACAAGCCGATACTGAGGGGTCTCAATATCGGCTTGTTTTTATTTTATTCAAACCTCAATTACTACCTTTGCGACAGAAGCGAGAAATGAACATCTCGACGACCTAAAAATGAGTAAAATGACTAAGCTAAAAATAGGCGTATTGGGTGCGGGGCATCTTGGCAAAATACATTTACGCTGTATTCTACAAGCGAGTGAACGATTTGAACTTGTCGGTTTTTTTGATGCAGATGCTGCAAACGCCGCTAAAGTTGCAGAAGAATTAAACATTCGAGCTTTTGATACGGCTGAATCGCTTATTGATTCAGTGGATGTTGTTGATATTGTTACGCCTACAATTTATCATTTTTCCCTTGCAAAAGCGGCGATATTGAGGGGTCGGCACGTTTTCATTGAAAAGCCGTTGACGCATACGGTTGCAGAAGCAGAAGAATTGTTAGCTTTGACGCAAAAGCAAGGCGTAAAAGTACAAGTCGGTCATGTTGAGCGTTTTAATCCTGCGTTTTTGTCGCTCGGTGATATTTCGATTGAACCATTATTTATTGAAGCGCATCGTTTGGCGACTTTCAATCCGCGTGGCACAGATGTATCAGTGATTTTGGATTTGATGATTCACGATATTGATCTTGTTTTACATTTGGTCAACTCTGAAGTCAAGTCGATTCATGCTTCAGGCGTTGCTGTTGTCAGTGCTTCGCCCGATATTGCCAATGCACGTATTGAATTTGAAAACGGCTGTGTGGCAAATTTAACTGCCAGTCGCATGAGCTTAAAACAAATGCGTAAAGTCCGCTTTTTTCAACGCGATGCGTATTTAAGTCTCGATTTTTTAGAGAAAAATGCGCAAATTATTCGCTTACTTGATGAAAATACTGAGGGGGGGCATTTGATGGAAATGGATACCGCACGTGGTAAAAAATGGATAGATATTAATATGCCTGAGCCTTTGGCGGTCAATGCAATTCAGTTAGAACTAGAAACATTTGCAGATAGTATTGTTCAGAACACACAGCCCAAAGTAACGATTGAAGATGGCTATCGCGCACTAAAAGTAGCCCATCAGATTATTGAAGTAATTGGCGATACAACTTTGTCATAAAGCATGAGGCTGTCTCAAAAAAAATAAAAAAATGGCTTTTTTCAAAAAAACACTTCTCTTTTTATTCGCAGCTTTTATATGCCTATTTTTCAATACTTGTGTCAAGGAAAACGAAGTACCTGCTTACCTCTACATACCCTCGTTCACGCTGACAACAACATCGGGACAAGGCACTGCGGCACATAAAATCACGGATGTTTGGGTCTATATTGACGGCAATGTGCAAGGGATTTATCAATTGCCCGCACAATTTCCTGTTGTGAATTTAGGAAAACATGACATTCAGTTGTTTCCAGGTGTGCGAAATAACGGCATCAAATCTAATCCAGTTATTTACCCTTTTTTGAATTCTTTTACGAAGTCGCTTGACTTAATTTCGGGCAAAATAGATACAATGCGGCCGACGACGACCTATGTCAATAGTGCAAATTTTAAAATTTTAGAAAATTTTGAAACAGGAAACAGCCTTACTGTAGATAGAGATAACACCAATGCGATTCGTTTTGGTCAAGTAGATAATGGTTTTGAAGGAAAATGTGCAGGTCTAACAATGACCAAAACAAATTCATATTTTGAAAAAGGCATAAGCATAAAAGCTCAATTACCAGATGCTTTGCAAAGTGTTTATCTCGAAATGCACTATAAAACGCAGTCACCGCTTGCTGTCGGTGTGTTCGGTTCAAGCGCAACGAATCCAACAGGTGTAACAACTTACAAAGTAACACTCTTCCCAACCGACGTGTGGAATAAAACGTATATAAACTTAACAAATGAAGTAAAAGCCATGCGTCTAACTGATTATCAAATTGTTTTCAAAAGTCTATTGCCTGATTCTATCTCAACGGCGACCGTTTTGATTGATAATATTAAATTGTTACAACTCTAGTCAATTTCAAAATGCCCCCCTCAGTATTTCTGTAATATTTTGAAATTTGACATTAAGAATTTGAAATTAGGAATTAAAAAAATGACAAAACAACGCCGCATAGACACCATCGTATATACTGCCGCTGACTTCTTGACAGCTATGGCGGCTTGGACATGTTTTTTTTTATATCGAAAATGGTCTGTTGAGGGCATCAAATGGGGAGATTTTAATGTCTTGAACAATCCCAAATTCGCGGCTGGGGTAATTCTGATCCCAATTGGTTGGATATTATTTTATGCTATTTTTGACAAATACCGCGACATTTATCGGCTTTCACGCTTGACAACGATAGCTCGGACTTTCTTTTTGACCTTTTTCGGTGTCTTATTTTTATTTTTCACACTTATTCTTGACGATTTCGTAACAGGTTATGCCTCCTATTATCGCTCCTTTTTGACCCTATTCATTTTGCATTTTTTTTGGACAGTGACCATTCGGATGATTCTTCTGACCCGCGCAAGTCGGAGATTGAAATCGGGTATCGTCAGTTTCAGGACGCTCATAATTGGTGGCGACCACAATGCTTTGGAATTGTATGAAGAAATTGAGGGACGGGAGAAAAAGTTAGGCAATCATTTCGTCGGTTTCGTTGACTCTAATGGCAATTCAACAAATGTTTTGGACCAATACTTGACCAAATTGGGTGGCATCAACGATTTATCGAATATCATCACCCAGCAGGGTATTGAAGAAGTCATTGTTGCCATCGAAACAAGTGAGCATGGGCGCATGAAACATATTCTTGATGTTATGTTCGATTTTGGCGACCGCATTCTCATTAAAGTTATTCCAGACATGTATGATATCATGGTTGGAACAGTGAAAATGAATCACTTATACGGTGCGGTGCTTATCGAAATTCGGCAAGAACTCATGCCTTATTGGCAAAAAGTTGTCAAACGATTGATTGATGTTGCGGTCAGTATTTCAGGTATAATTCTGCTTTTACCAATATATACCTATATCGCTTTGCGGGTGATTCTTTCGTCCAAAGGACCTGTTTTTTATTTTCAAGAACGGGTTGGGCTAAATGGTAAACCGTTCAAAATCATCAAGTTCCGTTCCATGTTCATGGATGCAGAAGAAATGGGACCCATGCTCTCTCGCACCGACGATGAGCGTTGTACGTCTTGGGGCGCAACGATGCGCAAATGGCGACTCGATGAATTGCCTCAATTTTTCAATGTCTTGATTGGCGAAATGTCTTTGGTTGGACCGCGTCCCGAACGACAATTTTATATTGATCAAATCATGACACGTGCCCCTCATTTTCGGCATTTATTGAAAGTTCGTCCAGGCATTACATCTTGGGGGCAAGTGAAATATGGCTATGCTTCGACGGTAGATGAAATGATACAGCGTCTGAAATTCGATATTTTATACATCGAAAACATGTCGCTTTCGCTCGATTTCAAGATTCTTTTCTATACCATTGTCGTCTTAATGCAAGGCAGAGGAAAGTGAGAAGTGGAAAGTGAGAAGTGGGAAGTGGGAAGTGGGAAGTGAAAAATGCCAAACGTGGATTACTCTACGTTTGGCATTTTTCACTTATCGCTTATCACTTCCCACTTAAAAAGGTAAGTCAAAGTCCTCGTCTGTATCTTTCTTTTTTTTGCGTTTTTTCTTAGGTTTGGCATCGTCATCTGTTGATTCTCTTAAATTTTTGAGCATATCGGACATCATACTGAGGGGGTCAATTTTAATGATTTGAATGTTTGCCCCTTTAAAAGAAGCAGAAAGAGCATCTTTTATATCATCAATAAAATCATCTGGTGACTTTGAGTTGTCAATACTTATATTTTCGAAAACATCATGTACGGTGGCGATGGCATTGTTTAAATAGTCCAAACGGTTTCGTAGTTCATCAGTGTCGTTATTAGGATAATAGCCCCCATCATCATGAATCTCAAATTTTTTGAAATATTTCTTTTTCAAATAAGCCATCAAATTGATGATACGAATATGTGTATCAATTCCCGCAAACTGCGTTTTGACAAAACACCAGGTGTATTTTCCTTTTTTCTTAAAAATACTTGAAAAAATGGAACGTAATACCCCCTCAGTATCAAACAGAAAAGTGACCGTTTCTGACTCCTTGTGGGGTTCAAAAGTGATGCCACGCAAATCACCTTGAAAATTATCGCTTTCAAAATCGAAATCAGGTTCTGATTCAAAATCTTCGAGTGACAATGGGTTGGTCAAAGTGGCCTCCGCTACAGGCGTCTCATTTTTGAGCAATTGATAATGCCAATCATTGGAAATACAAATTTCTTCGACTTCATCCATCAATGTTGTTATGAGATCTGGTGATTTCAGTTTGCCCCGATAGTGAATTGTTACGCCCATTAGAGTTGTTTTTTAAAAGTAAATTATGTTCAAATATAAAAAAGGAAATGCACAAATGCACTCCCTTTTTCACTTTTTAAACATTTTTATTTTTTAAATCCTACTTTTCCTCCAAAAAAGGATAGCGATAGTCAATTGGAGATACGAAAGTTTCTTTAATCGTCCGCGCCGACAACCAACGATATAGATTCAATGCCGAACCTGCTTTATCGTTCGTACCACTCAGTCGTGCACCGCCAAAAGGTTGCTGACCGACAACCGCACCTGTTGGTTTGTCATTGATATAAAAATTACCTGCCGCATGACGTAATTTATCCGTCGCCACAGCTACGGCTGCGCGGTCGGTCGAAAATATGGAACCTGTCAAGGCATAAGGTGATGTTGCGTCTAAAATATCCAGCGTTTTTTCAAAATCATTGTCTGCATAGACATAAATCGTCAAAACGGGCCCGAAAATCTCTTCACACATTGTCGCATACTGAGGGGTGTCCACGACAATAACAGTTGGCTCAATGAAGTAACCTTCTGTCTTGCTGAAATTGCCGCCTACGATGATGTCTGCGTCTTCGGCAGCTTTGGCATCAACGATATAGCTACTGATTTTGTCAAAAGCTTTTTCGTCAATCACAGCATTGACAAAGTTTGTGAAGTCCTCTGTTGTGCCCATTTTCATGGATTTCAGGTCTTCTACAAGATAGTTTTTCACATCATTCCACAACGATTGCGGGATGTAAGCCCGTGAAGCTGCCGAACATTTTTGTCCTTGAAACTCGAATGCACCCCGACTTAAAGCCGTTGCAACTGCTTTTGCATTGGCAGAAGGGTGTACCATAACAAAATCTTTACCGCCTGTTTCGCCTACAATTCGCGGATAAGATTTATATTTGGGTAAATTCGTCGCTATCGTTTGCCACAAACGGTTGAAGGTTGTGGTGCTGCCTGTAAAATGTAAGCCGGCAAAATCACGGTGCGAAAAAATGGCTTCACCCGCCGTTGGACCATCAACATATATCAAGTTGATGACACCTGCTGGCAAACCCGCTTCTTCGAGAATGTCCATGATGACACATGCAGAATAAATTTGTGATTCAGCTGGTTTCCAAACCGCCACATTGCCACATAAAGCGGGTGCAGCTGGCAAATTGCCTGCGATTGCCGTAAAATTGAAAGGTGTTAAAGCAAAAATAAAACCTTCCAAAGCACGGTATTCCGTCCGATTCCAAATACCTGTTGAGCTATTCGGCTGTTGGTTGTAGATTTCTGTCAAAAATTGGACATTATAACGCCAAAAATCAGCGAGTTCTGCAATACAATCAATCTCTGCTTGATAGGCATTTTTTGATTGACAAAGCATCGTGGCTGCCATCATTCGGGCGCAATAGGGACCGACTAAAAGGTCAGCGGCTTTCAAAAAGATGGCTGCACGGTCTTGCCAAGCCATGTCTTCCCAAGCTTTTTTGGCGTTCATAGCCGCAGCTATCGCCTGTTCGGCGTGTTCTTTTGTGCCTTTGCTGTAATGACCGAGTGTATGCTTCAACTCATGCGGTGGATGGATGGCGACCTTGTTAGGCGTCGTAACGTGTTTGCCCCCGATATACATCGGAATATCCATTTGCTTGGATTTTGCATCAGCAAGCGCTTTTTTCAAAGCTAATTTTTCAGGTGAACCTTTGCCATATCCTAATAAAGGTTCGTTGACGGTTTTGGGTGTGTGATAGAATGCGTTAGACATAGAAATGATTGGTTGATTTTTATTTGGTAAAAAAACTGTTATTTAGCATTTAACTGTTAAAATGCGGCGCAAAGGTAGCAAATTGCTCATAAATAAGAGACAAATACTGTCCAAAGGACTCTTTTTTGGAGAGGGGGTCTAAATTTTCACAAATGAGCGATTCAACTTTCCGCCATCTTTGTCCGTAAAAATTATATTGTAAATACCTGATTTCCAATTATTTACATCAATGGATTTGTTCGTTTCGTAAATTGGCTTTTGGCTTTGCCAAACAACTTGCCCCAAAGTGTTTATGATGTCCATCGAAAAACCACCGTTTACGGGTTCATCAATCGTTATATTGAGCTCAGATACTGAGGGGGTCGGAAAAACAGTGATTTGCCTTTGGCTTAGGATGTCGCTTGTCCCAACACGAACAATTATGGAATCGCATTTATATGTAACGAACTTGACTTCCAACTGATTAGGTTCATTGAAGCATCGAAGGCTACCATATTGGACGGGATCGCAACTGGTATTTTGAGGAAAAAAGACGGCATTTGCGCCTATTTTTTCAATGATTTGTTGGCTGGCATAAATCCAACGGCTGGCACCCACCCGCGACGTTTTTTGAACGATAAGTGGTTCACCATTTGGCGTCCAAATAGTTACTGAATCTATGCGTATTTGGAACGAATCGACACCCGATTTTTGGGGCACATAAATAGTCACAATGTCGCCAATCCTAGCAGACCAATCATAAAGCAGCCAAAAGCGGTTGCGATCAAAATCGTAGCGATAGGCTTTTTTGTTTTCGATGTACACAAATTCGCCTCTATCTGGGATTTTCGAACAGCCAAAACCGCCAGTAAATTTTTTACAAATCATTCCATTTATCGTTGAATCAGCAACGATTTGCATTTTGATATAATTACCATTTTCGCCAAACAAGGCGCTTTGATGATAATACCAAACAGTCCCAACGGCGAGGTTTTGACCAAAAAGGAAGGTTTTAAATAAAAAAGACAAGAAAAAGATTGTCTGTTTTTTCATAGGAGTTTGTTTTTTGAAATAATTATACTGATAATATGTAGAAGATTTTTTTCCTGATATCTGTTAGTTCTTATCTATTGATTGTTATCACTTAGTTGATAAATTTTAATTTGAGAAGGTAAAAAGGGTGAAGCATTGCCTTCGCCTTTGATGATTTCGCGTACAATCGTAGAAGAAATATGTGAAAACTGCGGTTGTGAAATCAAAAACATAGTTTCTACGCCATTGCCGACAATGAAATTGAGTTGTGAAATGGTTTTTTCATAATCGAAATCAGAGGCATTTCTCAGACCCCTCAGTATCCACTTCGCATTTACTTTTTTGCAGAAATCGGCTGTCAGTTTTTCAAAAGTTCCAATTTCTACTTTGGGTTCATGGGCAAAGACATCACCTATCCACTGTTTACGCTGTTCTAAGGTAAAGAGGCTGTTTTTTTGTGAATTTGTGCCAATTGCAATGATAATTTTATCGAAAAGTGGCAGGGCACGCTGCACTATATCGGCGTGACCAGATGTGATGGGATCAAAAGAACCAGGGAAGACGCAAATTTTCATCTCTTTATTTTTGCGTAAAAATAAGCAAGAATCTTTGCTAGATTGAGTATTGATGAATGAATATTAATTATTGGTAAAAATAATCTAAAAGAACTGAAACGAATCAAGGAATTTATCCGCTGATGGGTTCATAGCTTTTTCACGCAGCATCATGGTTTGGATCATGTAAAAACGGTCGCCGACGAGAAAACATTTGCTTTTTATCAATGCCCTGTCGTTGTTGTATTGGACGCGCCAAATTTTACCTTTTTTACCGAGCTGCTCAATATCGCCTGAATAGGTGACGCTGCCACCCACACTTTTGGCAGATGATTCGATGGTTGTTGTCATAAATTCGTTGATTAATTCCGTCGAATCAGGATGAAAAGTGCCTTTTGGATAATCGCAATAATTGACGAGATAGAAGACGTTTTCAGGGCTTTTTTCCTTTGGGCGATTTAAAAAGGTATGATAAGGTAACTCACCGACTGCTGTTTTAATCTTTGACACTTTTTCAGTCATCTCTCCGTCGGGAACAATGACACGGAATTTGCCATCAAAACTCTTGTATTCACGCCAAGGTAATGGTGGTGCTTCGATACCTCGCAGTTGATGGTGAATGGTGAATGATGAATATTTAATGATGAATGGTGAATGATGAATGGTGAATGATGAATTTATAATGATAAGGCTCATCATCGTTAAGCTAAAAAGTAGGAATGTAAACTTCATTTTTTATTTTTATTGTTATGCAGAAACGCTTATTTATTCTTAGAATTGCTTTCATATCTAACGTTTAGGAAGAAAAAATGTGATTATGGCAAGTAAAAAAGCATGGAGTTAGTTTTTTAGTAAAACTAACCGTAAATTTGTCAGTATTCATTGTTAGGGTATTTAGATATCCCAACAACGAATATTTAAATGACGATTAACGAATATGCAAATAACGATTAACAAATAAAAATGGCATATACTTACGAATATCCTCGCCCCAGGTTAACTGTTGACTGTGTTATTTTTGGTCTAGATGAGTCAAGTCGGCTTAAAGTGCTACTTATTCAACGTGGACACGACCCTTTCAAAGGCACATGGGCATTGCCTGGCGGTTTTGTGGATATGGAAGAACCTTTGGTTGAGGCTGCTTTAAGAGAACTGAAAGAAGAAACAGGTGTTTCAGATGTGTTTATAGAGCAACTTTATACCATCGGTACGCCCAACCGAGACCCACGAGGTCGAGTTGTTACGGTTGTGTACTTTGCATTGATTAATTTAGCACAGCATAAAATTGGTGCCGATTCTGATGCTCAAGATGTACGTTGGTTTCCGATTAGTGCCTTACCTTCTCTGGCTTTTGACCATGCTGATATAATGGATATGGCGGTTCAACGATTACGTGGCAAAGTGCGCTATCAGCCTATTGGTTTTGAGTTGTTGCCGCAATATTTTACATTAACTCAATTGCAAAAACTCTATGAACGGATTTTGGGCGAAGAACTGAACAAACGTAATTTTAGGACTAAGATTTTGAAAATGAATATCCTTAAAGAGGGTTCTATACTGAGGGGGGTCGCACATCGTCCTGCTCAATTATATAGTTTTGATGAAGAGAAATATCAGGATTATTTGAAGCGGGGGTTTAATTTTGAGGTTTAGTTTTGAATTAGGATTTACTTGATTGGTAGGATGCTAAAGATTTAGACAAAGACCAACTTAAACCTACAAAATCCTTACATACTTGTGAAAACTGTTTCAAAAGAATAAAAAGCCGACCTTTTACTGAGGGGTCGGCTTTTTGTGTTTTAAGGATGTAAAATGTAAAAGTGGGGTATCCCGTCCTCACTTTTACATTTTACATTCGTTAATTATCATTTTACATTTAACCCATAAAAAAAAGCCCCCCGGACTAAAAGTCGCGAGAGGCCATCCCAAAAACCGATTTAAAGCATATTTCTTTAAAATGGTGGTTGGTGGTATTTTGGGTTTTGAGTTTCGAGTTTTGAGTAAAACTCAAAACCCAAAACTCGTAACTCAAAACTTTTATGATTATTCAATGATAACCATTTTCTTAGACGCGCTGTGGTCAGCAGTTTCTAAGCGATAGTAGAATACACCACTTGCGTTCAAGTCAGACTTGTTCACAGTTACTGTATTGTAACCAGCTTTGTAAGTTCCGTTAAGAACTTTAACTACTTTACCATCAACAGCAGTGATAGTCAAACGTGCTTGACCTTCTTTAGGTAAGTTGAAACCGATTGTTGTCTCGTTAGCAACTGGGTTAGGTTGGTTTTGGTATAGAGCGAACTCGCCACCAGCAACTTTACCTGTGTTGAATTTCAAGTTAACATTCATCTCGTTACCTGCAGCGTCGTTAGCAACAGCTTGAGTTAATGCACTGTTTACTGTTAACATATCGCTCAATTTGCCAGATTTGTTAGCTACAAAAGTGATAGCCAATACATCAGATGCATCTTGAGTTTTACCGTTCCAGCTTGTTGTTACAGCGTTAGCGAAGATACCGAAGTTACCGTCAGTCATGTTAGCCAAGTTACCAGCTTTAACTGATTTAACAGTTGCACCGTTGAAGCTAAATGTACCTTGGAATGCAGCAGCATCCATTTTGTCAGCAGAAATGTTTACTGTGTATTCGTTACCAGCAACCAAGTTCATGTCGTTCGCAAGGAATGACAATGTACGTGAGCCACGTGGAGCCAAAGCATTGTAAGAACCATTAACGTCACCTAATTTAACAGCTACAAAGTTAGCAGCAGTATTAGCAGAAAGTGCAGCAATGTTTACAACTTCAGGGAAGTCCTCACCGAAAGGATTGGCAGCGTTACGGAATGTGTAAGCTTTGTCAATGAAACGGAAGTTACCACCAGGAAGGCTTGGCGTGATTTTCAAGATGAAACGGCGCATGTGTAACATGTCAGTTGCATCAATTTCACCAGATTTGTCAACGTCACCAGCAATCATTTGATAAGGAGAAACGAATTTCTCAATATCCAATACGTGTTGGCTAACTTTAGCAATGTCAAATGTTGTTACACCTTGTGCAGCATCATCGTTGTTGTTTTTAGCAGCACGTACTTGTACGTTAGTTGCAGAAACCATTGAAAGGTTGAATGTACCATTATTAACGACAGCAGAACCAACAGCAGAACCGTTTACACTTGAAGAAACAGTTACGTTGTTAACAACTGTGTTGCTTTCTGTACGAGCAGAACCAGAAACAGAGAATACAACTGCACCGCAAGCACCCATATTGTTTTGGAGTGTTACGTATGCAATACAGAAGTCAGAGTTACCAGAAGCATCAGTAGCAACTACGCGAACAGGAACAACTTTGTTTGAACCGTAAGCATCAGCAGCAGACAAACGAGTGTCTTCGCAAGTAAATGTGATAGATTGTTTGTCAACAGATACTGTACCACGGGCATCACCTTTAGCCAATTCAACTTTAACTGCGCTACAGTTATCAGTAGCCCACAAAAGAAGATCGTCAAGAGGCACTGAAATAGAACCACCTGTTCCAGCAGGACCAGTAGGCATGATTTCAGCATTTACGTTTTGGCAAACAACAGCAGGTTTTTTGCAGTCTTTACCTTTCACGTCGAAGCAGTATTCTTGTGACATATTAGCACAAAGGTCAGATACACGGTAGCAAATAGTGTAAGTACCGAAAGCCAAACCAGACAAGCTAACAGAAGAAGAGTTACCAGTCAATACTACAGCACCTGTCGTCTTGTTGATAGCTCTCCACATGTAAGTCAAAATAGTAGGATCTGAAGTTGCAGTAGTTGTACCACAGTTATCAGTAGCAGTCAATGTAGTAGCGTAGTTGAAAGTACAACCCGCATAGATACAAGAATCAACATTAGCAGGAGCAGTTGAAACTGGAGCAGTTTTGTCACTAACATAAACAAAACGTTCGAATACAACTACACCACGGTCGTCTTGATAGTAACCACTTGGAGCAGCAGCATCACATGCACCAACGATACCACCAATTTGAACTTGCGCAGTAGAACCTTGATAAACCAATTGGCTTGTGTAGTTATAACGTGGATTACAGAAGTCAAGAACTGTGATACGGTAGCGGAAAATTTGGCAGTATTGTGAACTGCTGTATTGCCATTTTTCGATTTCAACAACTGGTGCGCTACAAGTTTTTTGGTTTGCAGCAACT
>JAYSQG010000215.1:0-39404 GCA_043721685.1 Saprospiraceae bacterium
GAACAAGTTCAATGTTTGGTGGTTGCAAAAGAAGACATTCCGACAAGCTATTTGCCAAGAGAAAATTCTTTTTATAAGCAAGGTAAATATACAGAATTGGCAGAAAAGTTAAGAAATACGATTGTTAATAGAAGTATTTACGATGTTTTAAATCATCTTATTAGTGAAGTTGAAACCATTAAAAAAGAACAGAAAATCGAAATGTCCTTGATTTCGCAGCTTTTGAACAAGGCTTCTCAATCTACGTCCGTTGTTTAAGTAATGGATGTTTACCCCCCAATCGTCGTCATACTCTCCATCACCCCAACACCTGTAAAACGTCGTGCTTCCGCTTCAAAACCATCTTTTGCACGGTTATTTAAGGCATCTTGAAGCGCAACTTGCAGTTGTTCATCGGTTGCACCTTCACGCATCAAGTCTTTCAAATTCATGACACCTGAATCGTATAAACAGGTTTTTAAAACACCTTGTGGCGTTATGCGTATGCGGTTGCACGTACCGCAAAATGTGCGGCTGTATGCGGCGATGATGCCGACTGTGCCATGATGTCCTGGAATGCCGTAATTGTAAGAAGTAGAGTGCGGTTCGTCTTCAATTTTATAGGTTTCTGGATAAAATTCCTTGATTTTATCCAAAATACGTTGCCAATGCCAATGCAATTTATCGTAATGTGCTTCGCCACCATTGAACGGCATTTCCTCAATGAAACGGACAGAAACAGGGTATTGACGGGTCAATTCAACCATCGGAATCAAGTCCACATCATTTTTTCCTTCCATCACGACGGAGTTGATTTTGACATTGATATCGTGTTTCAAAAGCAATTCAAATGTCTTCCAAACTTTGGCAAATTCATCGCGGCGGGTGACTTCATAAAATCGTTTTGGGTCGAGTGTATCGAGGCTTAAATTGACGGATTTGATGCCTAATGCTTTCAATTCGGGTACAAAAGGCGCGGTTAATGTGCCATTTGTGGTCAAATTAATGGTTTTAATGCCTTCTGTTTCTGCAAGACCCCTCAGTAAAAGCATCAAATCTTTGCGTACAAACGGCTCGCCGCCTGTGATACGCACTTTTTCGATGCCAACTTTTGCCAATGCCCGCATCATGCGCAGCATTTCCTCATAACTCATCAAGACTTGACGTGGCACGAAGTTTATGCCTTCTTCGGGCATACAATAAAAGCAGCGCAAGTTGCAACGGTCGGTTACTGCGAGACGGACGTAATTGATGATTCTACCGTGGTTATCGTATAGCATGGATTTTTTATTATTTATGTCGTCAGGAAATAAGTTTCCCAACTACGGATTACGAAAGTAATGGAAAAAGCCGTCTTGATGTTTACCAAAACGGCTTTTTATTAGTAATTTGACTAAAATTAAACACTTTTCCAGCCTTCTGACCCAAAACGCAAAGATTCGGGATAAGGAAAAACGTCAATAATATCGCCTTTTTTGAGCCGTTCTTTCACTTCATTCCAATAGCGGGCTGTAAAAAGTTCGGGATGTTTTTGGAGGAAAAAAGTTCTTTGTTCGATGTTTGTGAACAGAAAAGGCGGAAATTCTTCTGGAAAAATATCCTTTTCTCCCACATAATACCACGCCTCGCTTGACATTTCGTCGTCGTGACTACGGGACTGCGGAATGTCTCGGAAATGACAATCGGTTATCCATTCAATTTCATCATAATCGTAAAAAACGACCCGTTTCAACTTCGTTACGCCAAAGTTCTTCATCAATAAATCGCCAGGGAAAATGTTTGCAGCAGCCAATTGTTTCAAGGCTTTGCCGTAGTCATTGAGCACATCGCGCATATCTTCCGTAGATGCGTTTTGGAGATACAGATTGAGCGGCATCATTTTTTTCTCAACATAGAGGTGTTTGATTTCTACTTTATCCCCCCTCAGTTTAACCTTAGATTTGGCGATTTTTTTCAATTCTGCAAGTAATTCAGGCGTAAAACGGTCTTTTTCGACTACAAAGTTCTCAAAAAGATGGGTATCTGCCAATCGTCCAACACGGTCATGTTGCGTGACGAGAGCATATTTTTGTTTGACAATTTTTTCAGATGTATTCTTAGGTGGTGCAAAATTGTCTTTAATGACTTTAAAAACCATATTGAAAGACGGTAATGTGAAAACAGACATAACCATACCTTTAATCCCTGGCGCGAAGTCAAATTTCTCTTCAGGTTTTTGTTCTAATTGTTGTAAAAAGTTGCGGTACATCTCCGTTTTGCCGTGCTTCTCAAAACCCAAAGTCGTGTATAATTCACTCAATGGTTTGTGCGGTAAAATGGATTTTAGAAACTCAACCATTTCGCTCGGAATATCCACTTCTACTAAAAAATGAGAACGATAATACGTGAAAATGGAAGCGACATGATTGTATTCATACAACAGAGCATCGGCATAAACACCATGTTCTTCATGTAAAAAAGGAATGATAAACGGATGAATTTTCCCACCTAAAAAAGCCCGCCCAACAAGATACGCACCTGTATTGCGATAAAAAACAGAGCGCAAAACCTCCATGCGCGTATCCGCATCAGGTTTATATTTCGAGAACAAATTTTGACGAATGGCATGAGATACCAAGTCAATATCTCGTTCAAAATCTTCACAAGGTGCGTCGAATCTGAAATCTTTTAACAGTTGTGTTACAAATGCTTTAGTGGACGGAAAATCTCGATATGTATGGTAAATCGGTCGTGCTGACCGCAATGTCATTTTATCATGCGGAGGCAAAACAAACATCAGCTCGCGGTCAACGCTCAAGCCTTTGTGAATGTGGCGATAAACGGAGTTGAAAAAAGTCTCTGCAATGTCTTTATAGTAGAGATTAAGCACCAATTCCTCGTACATTTCCTTCGCTGCCCGCCACGTATTGCGGTCTTTGAAACGGTCAGCCAGCATTTCTGATAACCGATTGCGCGTATTACTGACCGCTTGACGGTACAGCGTCAAACGCTCCGTTTGGTCGGCTTGCAAACCATGCCAATCACGGCTTTCAAATCGCAATTTGGCAAGTTTATTAATGCCTCTGAAACGATTGTGATAGCGGTTGTACTCATCTAAAATGAGATTTGCAACGTGAAACGGCAGCAGTTTATCGTGCATGGTGGCTCTTCGATGTTTGATAATATCAGAATTGGTTATTAAAATGAACGCAAATATCGTAAAAATGCGCTAATTCTCGGTATCAAAACCCATTAAGCCTGTTTTACCCTAACTCCTTTTCTCAAAACCCTGCTTTGATATAACTGTACTTTTGCTCTTGCTTTAAAATGACTTCGAACACACCTGACGGCACGTAAATGGCTTCGGGTAGAATTTCCGATTTGTCTATTTTGCGCTCACGCATGGTGTTTTCACAAGCGGCAAAAACAACGCCTTTGGCTTTCAATTCTGCGATGGCTTTGGCTTGTTTGGTTTTTGAAGCCATCAGCATTTCGATGCCATTGTTGTGGCAAACGACTTCGATTTTGGTATTCGGTCCAGCTATTAGTACGTTGTTGATTTGTTTAATCATCGCTTTATGCACCAATGTATCGTTGTTTGTCAAGTGAAAAAGGGCTTTATGCGCTTTAGTGCTGACCACTTTTTGCGAGAACACTGAGGGGGTCGAAACGACGAGTCCGAGAACGAATAGGAGAATGAATTTTTTCATTATATTTTTGTTTTTAAAGATGAATGGCTCAAAGATAGTTTTCAAAAATAGAATACTTTGTAAGAAAGGGGAAAAGACTAAAAATCAATTGGGCATAGGTAATGGAGATTCTTTGCGTAAGTGATATAAATCACTGGTTTTAGGCTTCACAATGTTGAATTTTGTCGGATTAACTAACAAAATTAAAACTAAGAAATGAAACAGAATATGTCTTCTCTTGACCGCACTGTACGTTGGATATTAGCCGTTGTCATGGCAACTCTTTATTTTACGGGTACTGTTACGGGTACATTGGGCATTGTCCTACTTGTATTGACTGCCGTTTTTGCAGTAACAGGTATGGTCAAATTTTGTCCACTTTACAGCATTTTTGGTATGTCAACGTGCAGTACTGAGTAAAAGTACCCCCTCCGTATTTGATTCAAAACCTGCGTCAAGTTTATGGGACTTGACGCAAGTTGCTTTTATTTCACCGAAGGTAGTCCTGCCGCTGCCCAGCCATTGAACCCCCCCAACAAGTTATAAACTGTTTTGAAACCCGACTCTTGCAGAATCTTTGAAGCCTTTGCGCTGCGTCCACCAACGGCGCAATAGACGTAAACAGGCTTTGTTTTGTCCAACTTATTGGCTTTTTCCTTGAAATCGGCATCAAAGAAGTTGATAGTCGTAGCATTTTGCAAATGACCATTGGCATATTCTTCTGGCGTTCTGACATCGAGAATAATGGCCGTATTATCTGCCGCCAATTTCTTTTGAAAATCTGTTGTACTTAAATCAGCCACAGTAGGCTTTGTCGCTTGCGCTGTATTTTGCGGCGCATTTTGCGCAGCATTTTGCGCAGCATTTTGGCAAGAAACGGTGGTCGTCAAGAAGGCAATGCCGAGTATGAAACTAAAAAGTAACTTTTTCATTAATTGTCTTTATTTATTAATTTTAAAATGATGAGTCGTACAAGCAAAATGTAAGGGAAACCATGCATTAACAGGTCGAACCAATCCATCGGCTGCATACCCACCGCACCGCCTGCGACCCATTTGAGTTTGCCCAAAATATGTGGTTCAGGAACAAAGGGCGCAAGTCCAATTGTTGCGCATAAGATTAAGACGGTTGACCAATTGTTTAGGATACTTTTCATAGAAAATATTATATGATTAAATGAACAAGTATTTTTATATTGTATCGCAAAGATACTATTCCTATCGTAACACCCCTCAGTATTTTATAAAAATAATTTTATTGAATTGTCAAAAAAAGGTCTTCTTTCAAACCCAATCCTTCTAAATGCGCTGCCGCCTTGACATCCGTCAATGGAATCTTTGCGCCTGTTGCTTTTCCTGTGTGCATGGTCGCCACTTTCGCACCTGTTGGCAGCGTTATCCAATCCTCCCAACTCATTTCAATGCCACCGAGCGGTAAGACTTTAACCCATAATTTCCAAGCAGTTGGCAGCCCATTCGCATCAACCAACCACAGATATGAATCGCCCGGGGTCACGCCGCCCGAGGAGTAGGACACCAATAACCCCTCCCGACCATCTGCCAAAGTAACAAAGCTGCGTACAACACCATCATCATAAATTTTGACAACAGGATTGAGCCAATAAGCGTCGTTTATGAAGAATTTATAGGCTTTTTGAATCAGTTCTTGGGCATGTGCGGGGTCAGTCACTTCTGTTTGGTTTTCCCAAGCTTTGCCTGAAACCTTATGGATGTCTAACAGCACTTTATTGTTTTTCCATTCGACTTGCGCCAGATTGCGTTCTTTATCCCAAACAAATGCATTGCCAGCCCGCGAAGCCCAACTGATGATATGTGTCGTATCCCAAGCGGTTTTATCAACGGCTTGAATCATTTTTTGCGCTAAAGCTTCTGCTTTTTCACCTTTTACACCCATAGGCAATTTTTCATTGAACATAAAAAATGCTGCACCGAGCAGCACAATGAGGATTAATAGGAAGTAGCCTATTATTTTAAAGACTTTTTTCATTTTATGAATATAAAGTTGGTTTGGTAAGAATGAATTTAGTGATTAAACAAGGTGGTGAGGAAATTGTTGAGAGATAATAGGAAAAGTACCCCCCTCAGTATAAATCGCCTTTTCCGACTTTACACATCCAATATCCACTGCCCCGCCAAACCAATTCGTTGCTTCGTTTCCTCTGTAATGTATTGTTTTTGATCAATTTGTTGCGGTTGTTCTCTCGAACAAAAGTAGCTGTGAATACTCCTACGGTCGTGCGCTGTTTCATTGTTAGTGCCGCCGTGCCAAACATGCGAATTGAAGATATAAACCGAGCCAGCGGGTGCAATGATGCGTATCTCGTCGGGGTGTTTCTGCATCGGGTCAGCCATCGCTTCGTCGGGCAAAATGGGCGATTTATGTGTGCCAGGCACGATGCGGGTTGCGCCATTGTGTTCCGTAAAATCATCTAAAAGCCATATCGTGTTGCAGACTTTATACGCACCTTGAGCGACAGAATTGCGCCAATCCACATGCAGTTTTTGCAATCCCAAACCAGGTTTCGCTGCGCGGTAATTCAATGAAGACAATTTGTATTGGCTACCAATAACCGCTTCAATACCGGCCAAAACGCGCGGATGGGTATAAAGTTTATCAAAAATAGAGCCTTTATTGACCAAATCTGCCAAACGGTCTGCCCCCGCTTCCTTTGGATAGCGCATGTATTTCGATGCCATAAATTCAGCCCCTGCGTTCTCGCCTTCGGCTTGCATCAATTCGGCAAGGTGGCCATTCACTTCTTGCACTTCGGCGGCGGTCAGTAGTTGACCTAAAAATAAATAACCATCACGGTCTAAGGTTTCGATTTCTTGTTGTGTGAGCATATTGATTTTCTTTCTTTTAATTTTTGACCCCTCAGTATTTTTCTCTTTTGATTGAAATATGGACTTTAATCCACCAACCCCAACGATTTCAACACCGCATCAATCTCGTCATCGGGAATCGTTTCCTGTTCGGATTTATCATAAATAGAAAGCAAGTAGATAGTATCGTCCACGATTTTGACGCAAGTAATGAGTCTTGCACCGCCGCTTTTTCCTTTGTTTTTAGATGAAATAGCCATACGAACTTTATAGCAGTCTTTACCTAATTGCTCGCCGATGGTTGGATTGGCTTGTAAGGCCTCTGTCAATTTGTCAACGTCATTGAAAAGCGAAGGGTATTTCTTTTTAAGTTTTTTGAATTCACGTAGGAATTTTGAAGAGGGAATAATGTCCATCTCTTAGTTGTTGTTTGTTAAAAGATATGGTTTCAGTCGGTCTCTAATTCAGAACGTAATTCAGCCCAAGTTTTGAGTTTGACTTTACCTTGTTGATGCAATTCAACTTCTTGTAATGATTCTTCCAAATCATTTTTCATTTCCAATTGCTTGGGTGTCAATTGGGTAGGTGCCGTTGCAATATCACGCACAGCATCTTGGCTTTTCAACCAATTGAGAATCATATCTAATTTTGATTCATCGTTTAATGTGAAAGTGATTTGAGTCATTTTATTGTATTTTGTACAAAAATAGGCGATTTTGTGGAATCATTAAGGTTTATGAACGGATATTTTTTGCACCATTCAAGCTAAAAACTACGACTGTAATTTAAAAACAGTGGCTTCATAAGGTCTTAAAGCTAAAATGTTATTTACACCCCCCTCAGTCCCGAGGTATCGGGATTCAGAAATATTTTGAGGTAAATAATTGGAAATTAATACCGTTGTTGATTTCAAATCTTGCATTTGTCGTAAATTGAAAACTTGTTTATCATCGGAAAAGTTGCAAACAACCAATAGTTTATCATCGCCCAAAGTTCTTGAAAAAGCATATACATTTTCATCCATTGGCGCAAGGTCTTCAAAAGAACCATAGACCAAAACAGGGTTGTTTTTTCTGAATTGAATCATTTTTTTATAAAAATGCCAAACGGAGTCCGTGTTTTTACGGGCATCGGCGACATTGATAGCCGCATAGTTTGGATTCACTTTCAACCACGTTTTATCCCCCACAGTAAATCCAGCATTTTGGGTATTTTGCCATTGCATAGGCGTGCGTGCGTGGTCGCGTGCGATGTGGTTGGTGGCTTTTAAAAACAGTTCTTTATCAGCGTTTTTGTCAATGACTAAAGCTTGATAGGCATTCAATACTTGTACATCGTTGATTTCTGAAATGTCCTCAAAAGGACAGTTGGTCATGCCGATTTCGTCGCCTTGATAGATGCCTGGCGTACCTCGGTGCGTGAGTAAAGCGGTGGCGAGTAGGGTTGCAGATTGTTTGTGATAGACACCTGTATCGCCCAATCGAGAAAGAATTCTGGGATTGTCGTGATTGCCAAAATAGATGTTTTGCCAACCTTTCTTACTGAGTTGGGTGTCCCAGTTTGCAAAAATGGCTTTGATTTGAGGGAGCGTAAATTCGGGTTCGGGCTTAATGAAACAATATTTCGTAACGCGGCACAGCGTGGTCGAAGTGATAAATCATGTCCAACTCCGCGCGGTCATTGCCGACATATAGATTGGCTTGTTCGGCTGAAACGCCAAAACCTTCGCCTATCGTCATACAATCGTAGTGTTTCAAAACAGTTTCGTGCATTTCCCTTAAAAATTCGTGGATACGGGGACCATTGGCATAAAAAGTGAAGTCGCCAAAACGTCCTTCGGGGAAATTTGGAAAATTTTGGTCTTTCGACAAAAAAGGAATGACATCCATTCGGAAACCGTTCACACCTTTTTTGAGCCAAAAGTGCATCATATCGTATATTTCTTGCCGCAGTTTGGGTTTTTCCCAATTCAAATCGGGTTGTTTGACCGCAAAAAGGTGCAAATAGTATTCTTGCGTCGCCTCGTCCCATTGCCAAGCATCGCCACTGAAAAAGGAAATCCAATCATTGGGCGGCATATCTTCACCTTGTTCATTTTGCTTCGCAGGTTGCCAAATATAGTAATCACGATACGGATTATCCTTCGATTTTCGGCTTTCTTGAAACCAAAAATGTTCATCACTCGAATGGTTGACCACCAAGTCAATGATAAGTTTCATGCCCCGTTCATGGATACCCCTCAGTAAATCGTCGAAATCTGCCATTGTCCCAAATTCAGGCATAATCGCTTGATAATCAGATATATTGTATCCATTATCTGCATTCGGTGACTTGTAAAAAGGCGAGAGCCAAATCACATCAACGCCCAAATCGACTAAATAATCGAGTTCGCTGATGATGCCTTTCAAATCGCCGATGCCGTCGCCGTTTGAGTCTTTGAAGCTGCGTGGGTAGATTTTGATAAACCACGGCTTCTTTCCACCAATTTTTATTCATAGTTAAGCAAAGTAGTACATAATAAAGACCATCGCCCCCGTCAAAACCCCCGCATAAAACACATCAGATTTATAAAACGGCATATCGCCATCTGTTTTTTTCCAATACCAAATAAAAAGAATTAAGGTCAATACAGCTGCGGGTATAGCGGCTGTTTGTGGCGATACATAGCCCATGAGGGCTACAAAAATAATCGGCGCATGAATTCCTGCGAAGCGCAAAACGGCTTTGCGGATGCCGCTGAATTCAATGGTTAAACTTTGAGCTTCTATACTGAGGGGTATCTTTTTGTTTAAGATATGGCTCAAAATAACGAGTATGATGGAATCTAAAACGGTGATAGCAAAGACACGGTAAAGGAAATTCAGTTCTACGCCGAAGGTATCGCGAACCCAAGCGAAGTTTGTTAAGAAATGGGCATAGACATAGTCGCACGTTAAGCCGACTAATGGTGCGCCGAGCATTGCAAAAACGGCTGCCAATGGATGCGTTTTGCGCCATAAAATGCCCCAAAAGAAGGCAACGACCAAGCCCGGTTTGATATAAGAAGTCTGACTCGCTATCTTTAAAAAGAAGTTTTCAGACGATGTTGGGTCAAAGGTATAGAGGGCTAAAACGGCGGCAATCGCTACCATAATGAAGACAAAACCTTGCCCGAAACGCACCACTTGCTTGTCAGCCGCATCGGGACGGATGTATTTTTTGAAAATATCAAACGCCATCATCGTCGAAACGGAGTTCATCATGGAGTATATTGCTGAAAAAATGGCGCACATCAAACCCGCTAAAATCAAACCCACGAAGCCATAACCCATTGGTACGACGGTTTTTAGAAGCATCAAAAACGTATCGTCGGGCTTGACGACATCTACACCATAACGACTTTTGAACAAATAAAAAGCGGCTGTTCCTGCGCCGATGGAAAAGAAAGGTATCAATAATTTTAGAAAACCCGCGGCAATCGAACCCAATCGCGCATCGCGGTCTGTGGCGGCGGCTAACACCCTTTGTACTTGGTATTGATTGGTCGTCCAATAGAAAAAATTGAGAATGGTTAAGCCTGTGAATATACCGAGCCACGGCAGTTTCGGATGATTGGCGGGCAGATATAAGTGCATTTTTTGCGCACCCGCTTGGTCGAGTTTCATTAACCCTGAAAAACCACCAATTTCGGGCTGCATATAGACGAGTGACCCCATCAGTACAACAGCGATAATCATGATGACGGTCAATATATTGTCGGCAACCACCACCGATTCCATGCCGCCAAAGACAGTAAAAACCACCGTCACCGCCGCAATCAGCATAATACCTTGCCAATAAGTGACGGCAAATGACGAACCTTCGAGCAACAAACCGAGCGTGCGACTGCCGATATAAAAACCGCCGATGAGTTGAATCATAATAAAAGCAATCATCACAATTGTATAGGACAGTCGTGCATACGAATTGTAGCGCGTTTCCAAAAACTGCGAAAGTGTGAAAAATTGCTTTTTTCTGTATAAAGGAATGAAGATATACGTTAAAACCAAGATGGCAGGCACCGCCCACACTTCATAATGGCTTTGTACAAAACCAATGGAGTAACCAATGCCCATCATGCCAATGATTTGTTGGGCATGGATATTTGTGCCGAAAATAGACCCCGCCACCGAATACCATTTCAACGAGCGACCCGCCATAAAATAGTCTTCCGAGTTTTTTTTCTTAAAACTCGAATACATACTGGCTATGATTAAAAACAATAAAAGCAAAACGACGACGAGTGAGTCAACGGTGCTTAAAGTTTGTAGCATTGGATGTGGTTTTTCGTTTTGTAGAAAAAGGTGTTTGTCTGCGATAAAGACACCCCCTCAGTATAAATCGGTGATTAATAGTCTTGCGACAGCGGATGAATCATCAATTCATCAATCACCACATGCTTCGGTTGCGACATGATGAAAACAATGGAACTCGCCATATCTTCGCCCGTCAACCAGTCTTGTTTGCGTTCCGTATGTGGGTCGGGGTGAAAATCTGTATCCACTAAGCCCGAATAAACCACCGAGACTTTGATGCCATTGCGGCGCACCTCTTTCCGCAAAGCGGCAGAAAATGCTTCTTGCGCAAACTTTGAGGCACAATACAACGAACCGCCATCAAAAACACGCTTCGCAACGTCAGAAGCGATGTTGATGATATGCCCCGAATTTTGTACTTTCATCGGTGCTAAAACGGCTTTGCTGAATAGGAAAGTGCCTTTCACATTGGTGTCGAACACATCAGACCACGCCTCGGCAGTGTAGGTATCTGTTTCGCCAAAAATGCCAAAACCAGCATTGTTTATCATAAAATCTATGCTGCCAAAAGCGGCGAGCGTTTCGGCAACAGCGCGATTTGCTAAGGCCTCGTCCGATACACTGCCTACGAAAATAAGGCACTTGGCATTGTGTGCTTCTGCGGCGGCTTTGACGGCTGTTAACTCGTTTTCACTGCGGGCAACCAAAGCCAAATTTGCGCCTTGTTGCGCCAAATTCAAAGCCAAAGCACGTCCGATGCCTTTTGATGCGCCTGTTAAAAGCACGGTTTTTCCTTTTAAACTCATTGTTTTTTATTGTTTTTATTAATACTCTAAGCCTTCAAAGCCCGATACGTCAACGGCGTTTCAGGTATTTCCAACGGTGTACGTCCTTGCACAACCGATAGTTTTACATTATTCAAATGTGGCAAAACGTGTTTGCCAAACAACTCACATTCTTCAATTAATGGATAGCCCGATAGGATAAATGAGCGAATACCCATATCCATATACCGATTCAGCTTTTGCAAAATATCTTCGGGTGTACCAACAATTGCACCACCACAACCGGAGCGCGCGCGACCAATGCCTGTCCACAACATCGGTTCGACGAAATCGTCGGCATCCGCTTGTTCGCGAAAAGCGTCTTGGCGCATCACACCTGCTGACTTTGAATCTTGGGTGCGATGCTTGAGTTTTTCAGCCGTTTCTGCATCGAATTTTGACATCAATGTTTTGGTATAAGCCCGTGCTTCTTCTTCCGTTTCGCGGACAATGACGTGGACGCGTAAGCCATAATCAATCGTTCTACCATAGGCTGCGGCACGTTCGCTCATGTCTTTCATCGTTGCGTAAATGCTGTCTTCGGGTTCGGGCCACATCAAAAAGACATCGCAATATTTAGCGCAAACGTCTTTTGAACCGGGCGAAATGCCGCCGAAATAAAGCAAAGGACCACCGTTTTGCTGATAAGGCTTCACAGGGTCAGCTTTCATTTTGAATTGATAAACCTCTCCTTGAAAGTCAATTTCGTCTTGCGTCCACGCTTGTTTCAGTATTTTGATGACTTCGCCACAGCGTTTGTAGCGCATTTCGGGGTCTTCTTTCAAACCAGGCAAATCGGAGTTGATGATATTGACCGTAAGGCGACCTTTCAGTATATGGTCAAGTGTCGCCAGATGACGTGCTAACATTGGCGGGTGCACTTCGCCTGTACGAATCGCTGCGAGCATATTAATATTGTGTACTTGTGGTGCCATTGCCGCTGCAAAAGGAATGACTTCTTGCCCCACGACATAGGATGTTGGCAGCAAAATGTTTAAAAAACCCATTCTATCGGCTGTGGTCATGATATCGCTGCAATGCGCAAAATTGCTACGCCGCGAAGGGTCAACAGTGCCAAGAAAAGCGGTGTCGCCGCCACAAAGGTCATCGAACCAAGCGACTTCACAAAGGCGTTCTTTAGTGCGGATAGGAACAGATTGGATTGGTTCTGTAAGCATAAATTTTTGATTGATTTGGATACCCCTCAGTAATTAAATGCAAAAGAACATTTTTTTCACAATATAGAATACTCAAATGGCGGTGAGGTTTTGAATCTCGCCGCCATTTTTTATTAGCACGTCTTCTGTTTTTTTAAACAAACTGATAATCTACCCCAAAAACTTGCGACAATAGCGTTTGCGGCGCATCTAAAACCTTCACATCACCACGCGGTTGTGGCGTAACAGGTGAATTGGCTGCCAAATAGTTGCGCAAGACTTCGTGCAAGGTATAAGGCGTGTTTTTACCACCTGTGACATTGGGAATGCGACACAACATCGTGTCAGGGTCGCCCTCGCGTTCACAAGCGCAAATGCTGTATGTCTTTTCCATATCCAAAGGTTGTCCGCCTACTAAAACCGTTTGCACGCGTTTGCCGTTTTCTTCAAAGGCTTTGAATGTCATGGCCATACCTTTCATTTTCACGACCCAACCGCCAAAACGTTTAGCCGCTTCTTTTGCAAAAACGTTGTTTAGCTCTTTTTCGAGCCAGTCTTTTATTTGTTTTCCTGTGACAGCAGCTGTTCTCACAGTCGCATCAACGGGCAGCATGTCGTAAAGGTACCCCTCAGTAATCGGCGCTTTTCCAGTCGCATCGACATTGCGCGGCGGACAAAAACGGAAGCCATTTGAGAGAACGATATCCGTTCCGATACGCCATTTCAAGGCATCAATAATCATCGTATCAATCGTGTTTTCAACGACAAAATAGCGATAAAGGGGTAGGGTAGAGTAGCCGTGTATTTTGTGCATATCCGTTGCGAAAGGTTTCTCTTCGGCATCAATCAGGGCTTGGATGGCAGGCTTGGGTTTGAGCTTTTCGGTATTGACTTCTAACAAATCGTACTTTTCTCCAACGATTTTACCATTTTCAACCGTCAAATCCAAACGTCCAACGAAAGAACCGAACGCGCCAGGCTCTACAACTTTGGCATATTTGCATTGAATCGGTTTGCGAACACGCTCGTGCGTATCGCCGCCGAAAATATAATCCACACCTTCACATTCAGGAGAATTGGCTAAAGCTATTTGTTGCGATAAACCCAAATGCGCAATGATGATGACAAAATCACATTGTTCTTGTTCTCTCAAAACATCGACATAATACGCTACATTTTCATCAGGTTTGGTATAAATGATGCCCTTGCTGTATGCAGGTGACTGGCGAATCGGCACTAAATGGTCGGTATAACCCAAAAACCCAATTTTAACGCCGTGTTTCGACAAGGTTTGATAAGCAGGGAATATCAACTCGCCTTTTTTACCATCACCTAAATCATGGAACATATTGGCGCAAACCTTTGGCGCATCGAGCGCACCCAACAGCTTTTGCATTTTGGCTTTGCCAAATACCACTTCCCAATTACCAGGCAAATAAAGGTCGTAACCTAAAGCATTCAAAATGTCCACATAAGCTGAACCTGTCGTTTTCACAGAGAGCATACTGCCTTGAAACATATCGCCGGTATCTAAAATAAAGGTATCGGGATTGCGCTTGCGTGCCTTGTCAAACAGGGTTGCCATGTGTGCATAACCCGCCGTTTTGCGGAAGACGATTTGGTCGTTTTCCCAGAACAACTCGTCGTGTGGGTGTACTTGGCAATGGACATCGGTGGTTTGCAGTATTGAAATGACCTTTTTGCCTGCTTCGATGGGTTCAAAATCCTCCTCAATGCTCTGTGTACTGTCCGAGAGGACTCCTTTGGAGTGGGGGGTATCTTTTATAATTTCTGCTTTGCCAATTACAGGTGTTAAGCCGACGCCGATGCCGCCTAATATGGTTTGTTGAATGAATTTTCTACGATCTGCCATGTTGTTTAGTGATGTATGATGAATAAAAATGTTGGTTATTAGCTTTTGAAAAAAAATATTGTTTTATTAAATGGTCTTAGGCATCCTTATTTGGATGATAATCGCTGACAAAATAGTCAAACTGCCTATCAGTAAAATAGCATATTCTGTTCCTAAAACATCTGCCGTTATCCCTGAAACAATTGCACCGATGGCATAACCCATATCGCGCCAAAGTCTAAATATACCGAGACTTTCTGCCCTTTGCGAAGGATGCGTTGCTTTGGCAATGGCAGATAAAAAAGTAGGATATACCAAGGCTGTACCAATGCCCAGCAAAGCGGAAAGGATAGCTAACAGCTTAAAACCCACACTATAAGGGATACTTAAAATGACGATGCCTTGCAACAGCATACCCCAAAACAGCATAGATTTTTTGGCATATACATCTGATAACTTACCAGTTATCAATTGCCCAATGCCCCAAACGGTCGGATAAATGGCTGCAATGATGCCTATATCTCTGTTGTTAAATTGCATTTGTAGCAAAATAATGGGCAATAAACCCCAAATCATTCCGTCATTAAGATTGTTTACCAAACCCGCTTGAGTAATGGTACTTAATGTTTTATCCTTAAAAGTTGTATCCCAAAAAATGTTTTTGAGTAAGGATGTACGTGACACGTTGGCCTCTTGCAGAACAAAAGACTGCGTATCGTGTATGAAAAAAAACGTCGTGAATAAACCCAAAACGGCTAAGCAAATACCGATATAAAACGGATAAGGCGTAATACCATAAACTTGCGCAATGAGCCCAGTCAAAAAAGCCACGATGCCAACAGAAAGATACCCTGAAAATTCGTTCAAACCCATTGCGAAACCTCGATCTTTTTCGCCCACTAAATCTATCTTCATGACGACGGTACTACTCCAAGTTAGTCCTTGACTGATGCCTAATAGAACATTGGCAAAAACAACCCATGACCAAGAACCCGCATTGATTAAGATGAAGGGGATGGGTAAAGCAACCAACCAACCGATAAGTAATAAATTGCGCCGCCCAAGCCTATTGGCTAATTTTCCTGTAAAATAGTTGGTCAAGGCTTTTGAAAAACCAAATGCAACAATAAAGGAAAGAACCGCTGTATTTGAAGATATACCAAAAACGCTTTCCGCAAATTTTGGGAAAATAGAGCGTTCCATGCCCACCATACCACCTACAAAAGCATTGACAATGACCAAAAGGGTGAATTGTTGCCAATTTTCTTTTAACCCAAGCTTTATTTTTTCAGTCATTTTGTGATTATTTTGCCGAAATACTGAGGGGTATCTCTATAGCTACTTCGCTTTTCCTGCCGCCTCTTTTTGCTCTTTCACTTTCTTCTGAAAATCAACAATGGGTTGATATGGACCCAATTTGTGTTGCATGTCGGAGAATGAATCCGCGAATGGACCAAACGGATGGTCATAAGGTTTCGCTTCAATTTTAGGCCAATCTGTTGCCAAAAACGGGTGCTTAGGGCGGGGTTGTGAGTTCACAAACGCCGCTAAATCCCATGCTTCGGCATCGCTCAATTGTGGGTTTTGATAATTAGAACCAAACGGCATATTTGCTTTTACATAACCCGCAAAGGTGGATACGCGGTACAAACCAGCCGCTTCATTATAACTCTTTTCACCCCAAAGTGGTGGATAATGCCTGCCGTTGCCTTCTGGCATCAGCAAACCTTCGCCGGTTTGACCATGACAAGAGGCACATTTTGCGATATAAGCAACACGACCACTATCTGGATTGGCGGCTCGATTGAGAAAAGCGAGTTTTAGCAAACCTACTCCTTTGGGCGTTTTGCCTTTCGGAACAGCTTGACCGAGCCATTTGATGTAAGCGGTAATTGCCTCCATTTCATGACTAGTCGAGTCCAACGGTTGACCGTTTAGGCTGCGTTGAAAACAATCATTGACGCGTTTGGCAATCGTTTCATACATACCTGAGCGTGCGCGCAATTTTGGATATGTCGCTGCAACAGCTGAATAATTATTGCCAAATGCCAAAGAACCCGCGTCTAAATGACAATTTTGGCAATTCATACCGTTTGAAATCGGCTTTATCATGCCTTCGGGTCCGAGATAATCGGACGTGTGGGCAATCAAATCACGCCCGTATTGTATCAATTTTGCTTCGTCTTCTTGCTTGATACTGAGGGGGTCGGGTGCTTCCCAAATTTTAGCGGTGTCGAATTGTGCTAAGGCTTCCCGCTTTATCTTTTCAGTAACCGACTGCTTTTCACTTCGTTGTTTTTGCCAAAAAACGATAGCCACGAATACCAGGACAATAGCAGGAATATAAACGAGGTATTTCGCTGTGCGCAAGTACGCATAACGTTTGGCGATGTCGGGCGAAGTGGTCGCATCTTTTTCAAGTATGCGGCTTGCAGCATCTACGTTATTGAAAACCCTAACCAACACAACGAATAAACCCAAAGCGCTGATGGTTAGTAAAGGAAAGAGCCAATCGTTCATTATTTTGTCAATTTGGTAGCCACGAAGCTTGCTTCGCAGGAAATTGGTTGCGATTTTATTTAATAGTCTTAAGAAGCATGCTCCTTAACTACCCACTAAGGTAATTTATTTCTCAATAAACCAAAAGTCCAAGTGCCTGCTATGGCAGATAAAAGTGTCACTGCCACCACGCCAAACCCACTGCCAATTTGAGCAAAAAGGGGTCCTGGACATGCACCTGTCATCGCCCAACCAAAGCCAAAAAGTAAACCGCCATAGATTTGACCTTTTGTGAAAGTCTTGGGTGCAATCGTGATGTCTTCGCCTGCAAGCGTTTTGATGCCCAATTTTTTAATCAAAAAGACGGAAATTACACCAACAACGACAGCTGTACCTATCACACCGTACATGTGAAACGAAGTCATTCTGAACATTTCCTGAATCCGAAACCATGAAATGATTTCTGCTTTGACGAACACGATGCCGAAAGCAATGCCAATGGCCATGTATTTTAGGTTGGACAAAGTGCCTTCTTGAGCAACCTGATTGTTCGGTGCTTCGCAAACAAATTCGTCTTGTTCGAGTACTGGAATATTAGATGTATTTGCCATTTTATACTTTTTATAACCCCCTCAGTATTTTACTGTAAAAGGGCGTTTTCTTTAAATTTTACAAGGAAATGGTGTCTTATTTCTTAAATGGATAAAGTATTTGCGTCCAAAAAGTCTTAGGAAATTGTTTCAAATTCTCAAAGCCCAATGGTTCGTCTCGTCCCTCTTTGGGAATATATGTGGTCTTAAAAAGATAATCCCACAAGGACAATGTGATGCCGAAATTGACACCGTATCGGTATGGAATATGTTCGGCATGGTGCCAAATATGCATTTGAGGGTTGTTGAAAATGTATTTGAACCAACCCAAAGGCACTTTGATATTGGCATGATTGAAATGCCCCCAAGCCAATGTGAAAAGGTGAACAAACAGAAAATCTTGAATCCCAAACCCAATCATACTGAGGGGTATGTATTCGATCGTTCTGTAAATCACATTTTCCATCCAGTGAAACCGCAAATGTGCCGCAAAACCCATTTCTTCAACAGAATGATGGACTTTGTGGAACTGCCACATCCATTCAACCCGATGTAAAAGACGGTGAATATTCCATTGAATAAAGTCTTTGACAACGAATAAAATCAATAACTGCACGACTGCGGGCAATTGACCGAGTTGAATAGCGACTGAGTTTTGCCAACCGAAAAGGTTGAAAATCAAGTCATTAAAGGCTGTTGAAACGACCGTCGAAACGGCTGCAAAACCAACAAGTGAAAACAGAAAGAAATTGAAGAACATATAAAATGTATCGAGCCAAAAGTCTTTCCGAAAAGCCCCTTGTTTGTCGCGCCATGGAAACAGCAATTCTAATGACCAAAAAAACAAAGAAATTGCTATCAGCCAGTAGAAATAATTGTCCCAAGCAGGATGCATTACTTGACCAACGAAATAGTTGGCGTAGCCTTTAAATGTATTGATGAATATGTCGCTGTATTGATTCATTTTCCTATAAATTCAATAAAAAAGGTAAACCGAAATGTGTCATCAAAAAACCACCGACCATGAATGAAATCGTTGCTATCAATGAGGGCACTTGTAGGTTTGATAAGCCCATGATGGCGTGCCCAGATGTGCAACCGCCTGCATAACGAGTACCAAAGCCGACTAAAAAGCCACCTAAAACGATGAAAACAAAGCCGCGAAGTGTTGCTAAACTCTCAAAGCTGAACAAATCAGCTGGCATCAAGCCTGCAAAATCGTGAATACCTTCCGCTTCGAGTTGCGCCTGAGTTTCAGTAGCGATGACGATGGTATCAGGATTTGACATCAGGTTTGTGGCGATAAAACCGCCAATGACTAAGCCGCCGACAAAGAACAAATTCCACATTTCTTTTTTCCAATCGTATTTGAAAAAAGAAATATTGGCAGGAAAACAAGCGGCGCAAATGTGTCGCAAAGAGGATGAAACCCCAAAGGATTTGTTGCCAATTATCAGCAAAGTTGGCACGGTTAAGCCAATTAACACACCTGCAACTGACCAATGCCACGGTTGACTAATGAAATCTAACATATTGGATTGCGTTTTTAAAATTTATTAATTTTTGTCTATTAAATGTTGGGTTAAATAGCCCTTTAATTTTTGAATTTTAATAAAAAAAATTTGGACAACTGCAAAGTTACAATTCTGTAATGCGTTGAATACCAAAAGGTTGTCTTTTTTTAATTTAATTCTATTTTTTTGATAGAATTAATCTGAAATTAAGCAGTTCCAGGTAAAATTTTATTCCAATAAAGCCAAGGCAACACATATCTTTTGAGTTGATACATTGACCAACGCTCTTTTGATTGGTCAAAAGGGAAGGTCTCCATCGGCTCGTTGTTATAGTCAAATTCCGCTAACACTAATTTGCCATAGCCTGTGACAACTGGGCAAGAGGTATAACCCGAATAACTTGCGTCAAGTGCTTTTTGAGACATCAAAGCTAAAAGATTTTCAACCACAACGGGTGCTTGTTTGCGAATCGCTGCACCTGTTTTCGACGTTGGTAAGCTCGACGCATCGCCTAATGAGAAAATATTGGCGTAACGAACGTGTTGCAACGTGAATTTGTCCACATCTACCCAACCTGCGGCATTTGCTAGAGAGCTTTTACTGATAAAGTCGGGTGCAGACTGAGGGGGGGTGACGTGTATCATATCAAAGTCAACCCAAGTTTCTTGGTCTTTGTTGTGTTCACCCAAGCCGATGAATTTTGCCCGTTTGTTGGGACTATCAATTTCGACGAGTTTTTGATAAAAATTGAGTTTAATATCTGCGCGTTCGCAAACTTCCAAAAGGGTGTCTTCGTATTTTTTGACCGCAAAAAGCCTTGTACCTCCACTCCAATATTGGATATCTGCTTTGCTCAACATGCCATGATTCCGCCAATAATCGGCAGCCATATACATGATTTTGTGCGGTGCTCCACCACATTTGATGGGTGTATTTGGGCTATGAAAAATCGCTTTGCCGCCTTTAAAGTTCTTTAAGCATTCGAAAGTATAGGGTGCGTATTGAAAACTATAATTGCTACACACATTGTTTTTGCCCAAAGTCTCGGTCAAACCTTTGATTTCAGACCAATTGATTTGGATGCCAGGTGCAACGACTAAATAATCGTAAGTGAGGGTTGAGCCATCGCCCAAAGTAATTGCGTTTTGTTCGGGTTGGAAAGCCGTTACTTTTTGCTTAATCCATTTTGCACCGTTTGGAATGACTTCCGCTTCTGTGCGTTCTGTGTCTTGAATGTTATAAACACCCGCACCGACCAATGTCCACGCGGGTTGATAATAGTGTTTGTCGGCTGGGTCAATGACGGCAATATCGAGTTTGCGATTTTTGAGCAGCAATTTTGCAGCTACTGAAATCCCTGCGTTGCCGCCGCCTATAATTGCAATTTGATGATGATTAGCCATGACAGTATTTTTTTTTCGTTTTTAAAAAATCAATATTTATATCTGATTGTGCAAATGTATGAATATATATTCATAAACTAAGAAATAAATATGCGAGGAAATTTTATTAAAATGCATTTTTTTTTTTTTATAAAACACTTTCAAGGGCTTTGATTGCCAATTTTAATTTTGTCGGTGCTTAAATAGACCCCTCAGTACAAAAATTTGATTTTTATTTTCAAAGGTTTATCTTTGTGAAAAAATAAATTGAATCATGTTAGCAATCCAAGGTATTTACAACGGCAGTCAAATCATACCACTTGAAGCCTTGCCAAAAAATAAAAAGTTCAAAATCATCATCACCTTTGTAGAGGAAATTGATGAAACGGAAGATATACGTCCACTTCTGGCTAAAAGTGATGCTTTTGAATTTTGGAACGATGACCGAGAAGACCTCTATCAGGAATATTTAACATCTTAAAATCGTAATGAAAAGGTAAATACACTATGAAAACAGGCAATATTATTCTAATTCCTTTCCCTTTTGCTGAATTAACGACTACCAAAGCCCGTCCAGCTGTTATTGTAACCGTTACAAAAGACCGCTATCAAGATATCGTAATTGCGGCGATTAGCTCCATCATTTCACCTACAATGACTGACAATGAAATGGTTATTAAGCCAAGTGATTCAAACAGGTTAAAGGTGACTTCTGTTATTAAAGTTGACCGATTAGCAACCGTCAAACAAAAAGATATCATTGCGCCACTTGGTGAACTCAGCCCGATTGAATTACAGTCTTTTCAAGTTATTTTCAAAAAATTGGTTGACTAAGTACCCCCTCAGTATTTTAAGCAAAAAGTGATGTTTAATGCCCTTTTACGGCAGATGGAAACACCAATTCCTTCGTCAAAATATAAATTGCCATGACGAGGACGAACCAACCAAAGCCTTTTTTCAAAGTCTCCGCCTTGATAAATTTAGCCAAATATGAGCCGAGGAAAATACCGACAATAGCAGCACCTGTAAACGTCGTTAACAATGGCCAGTCTATTTCAGACGCAAAATTTTGCATGTCGCCAGTGAAACCAATGAGTGATTTTATGGCAATAATCAATAAAGAAGTGCCAATTGCCAAACGCATCGGCAGTTTCGCGAACATAACGAGTGCAGGAATGATGAGAAAACCACCACCAGCACCCACAAAACCTGTCAAGCCGCCTACTATGAATCCTTCTAAAATGATAACAGGGTAATTGAATTTTATTTTCGATACGTCACCATTTTCATCATCTTCTCTTTTGTTCCGAATCATGCTGATCGAAGCAAAAAGCATGATGGCAGCGAAGAAAACCATGATAAAAATATTCTTAGTCACATCAAAACCGCCAATCGAAAAGATTGTTTCTGGAATAGCAGGCATAACATATTTACGAACTGTATAAACCGCTATTAATGAAGGGATTGAGAAAATAATGGCAGTTGGTAGATGAACCAATTTCTTTGTAATATTATTGAATCCGCCTACTAATGAGGTTGAACCGACAATAAATAGTGAATAAGCAGTTGACAAAGTTGGCGAAACGTGTGCGACATAAACCAAAACGGGAACGGTCAAAATAGAGCCGCCGCCACCGATTAAACCTAAGGACATACCCATTAAAACGGCTAATAAAAGAACGATTATACTCACTATTTCAATATTTAGAGTGTGAAAAAGAATGTTTTGCAAAGGTAAAAGAATTATGAATACATGAACAAGTTTTCATGTAATAATTTTAAAAAAATGCGACTTCATATTTTGTTGTCGCATTTTGATACAAATTTACTGAATCTTTAAGAGTCAGTAAATTTAGTGTTGTGTTATGAAATTACATATTACAATCGCAATTCTCAATGCATTCTATGAGTTTCGGAATATCTTTTTCCTTCAAAGAATAATAAACGCTTTGTCCTTCTTTTTCAGAACGCAAAACGCCTTTAAGTTTCATCGTTGTCAAGTGATGTGACAAGAGTGATTGTTCAACTTCTAAGATTTCACCAATCTCATTGACGCTTAAACGAGCGTTTTGATTGAGCAAATCTACGATGGCTAAACGAGTTGGATGTGCGACGGTGCGCAATATATAAGCCGCTTTTTCGAGTTTTTCGCGGTTGATTTTATAAACTACTGTGGCTGTCATGTGAAATTTTTATTTATGATTAAAATATTTCCTTTCAATTTAAAATGCAAAAGTATGAATAACTGTTCATATTAACAAGTACAAACGCATTTTATGTAAAAACTTTATTTTTTTAATGTTTTTCAAAGCAAAAAGAGGTCGAATTTTAAAAAAATACTGAGGGGAGGATTTTGAAACAGAATAAGGGGCGTTGCATTTTTTTAAAATGATACAATGAGGAATATTAATGTAGAGCATGATTTTACTCAACACTTTTATAAAAGAACATAAGCTAATTTTGCACCCATACTGCGAGAGCAGTTTTTTTAGAAACACAATATGATTAAATGTTCATTTATTAATTTGATAAAAAAATCAATCTTATGAAAGTAGAACAAATTTATACGGGATGCATCGCTCATGCGGCTTATTACCTTGAAAACAATGGCGAAGCAGCCATTTTTGACCCTTTACGTGAGGTTCAACCATATATTAATAGAGCGAACAAGGACAATGCAAAGATAAAATACGTCTTTGAAACCCATTTTCACGCCGATTTTGTGAGTGGGCATTTGGATTTGATGGCTAAAACAGGCGCAGAAATCGTCTTTGGACCAACGGCTAAACCTGCTTACAAAGCGACGATTGCTGAAGACAATCAGATTTTTAAAGTCGGCAACTACTCTGTAAAAGTCATTCACACGCCCGGGCATACGATGGAAAGTACGACTTATTTGTTGATTGACGAACACGGCAAAGAACATGGCATTATCTCTGGCGACACCTTATTTATAGGTGATGTCGGTCGCCCCGATTTGGCGCAACACGTTATTGCAGACTTGACAGAAGAGAAATTGGCGGGGCATCTTTTTGATTCATTGCGCAACAGAATCATGCCTTTGAGCGACAATTTGATTGTTTATCCGAATCATGGTGCAGGCAGTGCTTGCGGCAAAAACATGAGTAAAGAGACGACTGACACGCTCGGACATCAGAAAAAAGTGAATTATGCCCTCAATCCAAACCTCACAAAAGAGCAATTTATCAAGGAAATACTGACGGGTCTGACACCGCCTCCTGGCTATTTTCCTCAAAATGTTTTGATGAATATCAAAGGTTATGAGAGCTTAGATACCATCATGGACAGAGGTAATAAACCGCTTTCAGTTGTTGAGTTTGAGGTCATTGCCAACGAAGCCCACGCTTTGGTTTTGGATACACGCAATGCCGAAAATTTTGCTAAAGGCTTCATTCCCAATAGTATAAACATCGGAATAGATGGTAGTTTTGCTCAATGGGTTGGTGAAATGATTCCAGATGTGAAGCAAGAAATTTTATTGATAACAGAGGAAGGACGTGAGGAAGAATCCATCACACGCCTGTCTCGTGTCGGTTATGACCATTCGATTGGCTACTTGGAAGGTGGTTTTGACGCTTGGAAAAAAGCAGGAAAGAATGTCGAAACAGTCGGTCGCATTTCTGCCGAAGAATTTGCGAAACAATACGCAAAAGGGGAGGCGTTGGTCATTGACATCAGAAAGAAAAGCGAGTTCGATTCAGAACACGTTGATGGTGCTTTGAACATTCCTTTGAATCAAATCAATGACCACTTGGCGCAATTTCCTAAGGAAAAACCGTTCATTTTGCATTGTGGCAGCGGCTATCGCACGATGATTGCGGCTTCGATATTGAAGCAAAGGGGTTGGGAAAACTTTACAGATGTGCGTGGTGGTTTTGCCGATATTGCTAAAACAAATGTGCCGAAGACGGAATATGTCTGTCCTACGACACTTTTATAATCATAATCACATGAACCGACTAAAATCGTTCAATTATTTGACCTTAGGGAATGTCGTAATTTTTGCGACATTCCTCTTTTTGCTTTTATACTGAGGGGGTGGTTAAAACAGGTTTTTTCTTTTTGGGTAAGAATATTAACATTAGAATAATAAAGAGCATCAAAATATGACGTATGTTTGCGTTATAAAACATAAAGAAAATGTATGCTAAAACAACAGAGTTTGATGAACAACAACAACAATTGGCTAAGTATGCCAAATTGTTGTCGCATCCTGCACGGATAGCAATTATTCAACTTTTGGCGAGTAAACAGACATGTATTTCAGGCGATATTGCCAATGAACTACCCCTCAGTAGGACAACTGTTTCGCAGCATTTACAAGAGCTGAAAAATGCGGATTTGATCAAGGGAACTATTGATGGGGTCACAATTTGTTATTGCCTAAATTTGGTTGAATTTGAAAAAATGAAGCATTTTTTTGAGCATTTTTTAAGTATAAATATTCAAGTAACAAATCAACGTTGTTGAAAAATGAAAATTTCAGAATTTAAAGAACATTTAGCCAACCTAAGTTCGGTTAATTTCAAATTGCCAAATGGCGAATTTGTTCCCAATCATTTTCACATTACAGAAGTAGGTGCTTTCACTAAGCATTTTATTGATTGTGGTGGTGATGTTCACGAAGAGCAATCGGCAAGTCTGCAAATTTGGGTTGCAGATGATGTTGAGCACCGATTAGAGCCACGTAATTTGTTGAATATCATCAACTTATCAGACAAAGTACTGAGGGGTGCTGATTTGGATATTGAAGTAGAATACCAAACGGATACCATCGGAAAGTATGGTTTGAATTTTAATGACAACGCATTTTCACTCATTGCAAAAGAAACGGATTGCCTTGCAAAAATCAAATGCAATATTCCTCAATCTAAGCCAAAACTCCGTTTTTCTGAATTGACATTAGCCAATCAAGGAGGCTGTACGCCAGGTGGTGGGTGTTGTTAAATTAGATTCAATGTTGTAATATGAAGAAATATTTAGCTGAATTTAAAACAACCTTATGTATCAAAAAATAAGAACACTTCTCAACGGTTTAGAAGCCCGTTTTGACGATATTCCAGAAGAAAGGAAGATAATTTTAAGCAAAATTGCCACCTATATTCAAGCAAAATATGCTAAAAACGAGCCTATCAATTTGGTTTATATCTGCACCCACAACTCGCGCAGAAGCCATTTTGGGCAAATTGCGGCAGCAGTTGCAGCTGATTTCTATAGTATTGTCAATGTAAATGTTTTTTCGGGCGGCACAGAAGCGACAGCTTTTCATCCCAATGCCATAAAAGCCTTGACGGATTTGGGCTTTAATATTCATTCAGAAGATGAAACCGTCAAAAATCCGATTTGGAACGTCCAATTTGGGGTCAATACAGGCACCCTGTGTTTTTCAAAAGTGCATGACGATGCTGCCAATCCGTCCAAAAATTTTGCTGCCATAATGACTTGTTCTGATGCAGAACAAAACTGTCCTTTCATACTCGGTACAGATTTGAGAATTGGTATGACTTATAACGACCCAAAAGCCTCTGATGGCACGCCACAACAAGAAGAAACGTACAAAACAAGATTTTTACAAATCGCAACAGAAATGTTATATGCGTTTTCTTTGATAAAATAGTCGAGATACCCCCTCAGTATTTTACGATTTACTGTAAAAGGCTATAAGTCAAATAGGAAAAATAGAGGGCAACAAAAATAGAACCCTCTATTTTTCCTAAAATACCTCGTGTAAAGATGAATGTAGCGCCAAATAGCAAGACGCTGACGATGAGATTGAAAGCCAAATCCACATTCATGGAAGCCGTTATCGGTAAAGGATGAATCACGGAAGTTGTACCCAAAATGAAAAATGTATTGAAAATATTAGAACCAATGACGTTGCCAATCGCTAAATCGCCTTTTTTCTTTCGGGCAGCGACAATACTTGTTGCTAATTCAGGTAGTGACGTACCAACCGCAATAATCGTCAAACCAATGGTTTTTTCACTCATACCTATCAATTTAGCGATATTGACTGCGCCTTCAACAAGGTATTGACCACCAAAAAACAAGCCAACGAGTCCACCTAAAATAAAAAGAGTCGCTTTCCAAGTAGGTAATTTGTGGACGGTTTCGCTGTCGTCGGTTATGTGTCGTGCAATTTCAAACGTATAAACCAAAAAGATAGCCATGAAGCACAACAATATCAATCCGTCTAATCGTGAAACAAAATTGCCGTTTGTCGCATTGTCCAAATAGACATCATTGGCAATAATGGCTAACACAACTGCCGCCAAAAATGCAAATGGAATTTCTCGCCATTGCGTTTTTTTTTTGATTGTTATAGGGTTAATGATGGTCGCTATGCCTAAAATCAAGAGAATATTGCACACGTTACTGCCCAAAACATTACCAACGGCAATATCAGTTGAACCTTCCAAAGCAGAAAAAATATTGACAGTCAGTTCTGGCGCAGATGTTCCCAAGGCAACGATTGTTAACCCGATGACTAAATCTGAAATGCCTATTTTTTTTGCAATGGCGGATGCGCCTTCTACAAGCCAGTTTGCGCTATAAATGATTAAGACAATACCACCGATGAGATAAATGAAGTTAATCATTGTTGACTTTTTCCCTTTTTTGAAGATGTTTTTAAGTCCAACAAAGGTAGTAAATAAGCCTAATAGGGGGTTCCCATTGCCGCAAAATCAAAAACTGTAATTCATAATCAAGTTATAATTTGTCATATCCACCTTGTTGATGCGGTAACGGTCGTCGTCATGCAAACTGCCTTGATTCCATTTATGCGCCACCAAAGCCTCTATCTCTACATTTTTCAAGTAGCCGCTGAAACGGTATTTTGCAGACAGATTGAGTTGCGTGTAAGACGGCAAACCGTATTTATTGAGCCGATAATTTTTGACATCAGGCATTTTGTAATAACCGAAACCTGCGGACAAGTGAAGGTCTTTATGCTTTTTTTCATGCGAAAACAACATAGTTACAGCATTTACATCGCCAGCGCCTTCGTTGCGTTCACGTTGCATAAACGTCAACAATGGGTCGCGCCCCCACTCACCTGGAAAGGTGAAGCGACCGTCGGCAGTGATGTGGGTATAGTTCAAAAGCAGTTGCGACTGAGGGGTTGCCAAACCGATGCGACCGCCAAAAACATTGGCTTTTGAGCCACGCTCGACATAGGTTTTTGTGGGGTCAATATTACCACCATTATTGACGGCATTTTGATGAATTATTTGAAACGCTGCTTTCAATTTTAAGCCATTTTTACTGAGGGGGTGTTCAAAATCGGTTTGGAGAAAAACGGTGTTATTGATATTTTCAATCAAATAATTCCAAGCTGACAGTTTCCAGTTTTTAGTCAATTTTGTATTTAAACCAAGAGCAAATACGCCTTTACTTGCCAAATTCAGCGCATAATTAGCTTTTGCACCTGTTGTTGTCACGCCATTTGCATAAACGCCCATACTTTCAGCTATCGTAAACCAATGAACCGTAGAACGTGGCGCGCTTGCCCACAACCAACCGCCTTGAAGGGTTGTATTTTTAAAATCCGCTATATTTAACCAAGCACCCGACATCAATGACGGACGCATCCGACCATCTTGTGGATTGATAAGTGGTGTATTAAGGAGTTGCCGTCCTAAGGTTATTTTTGATTTTTTTGAAAAATGAAAACGCAGATTTAACTCGTCCAAACGGTCTAAATCGGTGCGATTTGACGTGTTTTCAAGGTCAAAAAGCCCGATTTCGTAGCGGTCTTTGACTTGCGTTGTCGTGTCCTTTTTGCCTAAATCCGTAGAAGTGACATTGTAGATGAACATACCGCCGATTTCAAAACTCAATCGTTTCCACAAAACAGGACTTTCGTAGTACAAGCTGCCACCTACTGCTAAGGCTGCATTGTCCGCCAATTTGCCATAATTTTTAGTCGCCATACCGAATGTACGGACTTTCATTTCAAAATGCCCCCCCCTCAGTATAGTGGCAAGAGAAGTGGAATCTTTGGCTTCATGTTGTCCATGTTGAGCGTAAATAATTGAAAATGAAAGGATTGAGAGGATAAATTGTGAGTGATTTCTTGAAAAACATAAATTAGGTGGTTTGTACTTTAAAATTTACAACACAAATGTATGAACATTTATTCATTTAATGAAATAATTCTTTGTCTTAAATATTTAGATGCTGCTCCAAATTGGATCGATTCGATTAACTTACTTTGACTTTGTAACAAAGAGGTATAAAGTTTTGCTCTTTAAAAGTCATTACATAACTTACTTCGTGATAGTAAAAAGAAAATAATCAATGGTATGGCACTACAATTAAAGATAACAGCAAAAGATATATTCCCATTTCTCAAATGGAAAAATGAGGTCAATCGCGAAACTTTAAAAGCCGACTTCTTTGCGGGTGTAACAGGTGGTATTATTGTTCTGCCACAAGGCGTTGCGTTTGCGATGATTGCGGGTTTGCCGCCTGTTTATGGACTCTATACGGCTATGGTGTCGCCGATTATTGCTGCCTTGTTTGGGTCTTCAAAACACTTGGTTTCGGGTCCGAATACGCCGCTTTCGCTTATTGTTTTTTCAGGTATTAGCAAATTTGCAGAGCCAACGACCGATGCTTTTATCCAATTAACTTTGGTAATGACTTTTATAGCAGGTGCAATTCAATTGTTGATGGGCATTGCACGGTTTGGATCATTGGTCAGTTTTGTCTCGCATACCGTCATTGTTGGTTTTACGGCAGGTGCGGCGATGTTGATTATTACCAGTCAAATGAAGAATTTTTTGGGTATTGAATTGCCTGCAAATGCTTCATTTATGGACACCTGTATCAATGTTTTTAAGCATATAAACGAGACAAATTTTTATGTCGCCAGTGTTGCTTTTTTAACACTTGGCATAGCCATTTTATCAAAAAAGCTTGCCCCTAAGCTGCCACACATGCTTGTTGCGATGGTTTTAGGTAGCGTTTTAGCCGTTTTTTTAGGCGGTGAAAACGTAGGTATAAGGTTTGTAGGCGAACTACCTTCGGCTTTACCGACCCCCTCAGTACCTGCGTTTTCTTACAGTAATATTCAAAAATTGATGCCCAATGCGATGGCAATTGCTTTAATGGGCTTAATCCAATCCATCGCTATTGGTCGCTCAATCGCTGTGAAATCGAAGCAACGCATTGATGCCAATCAAGAGTTTATCGGGCAAGGCCTGTCGAATATGATTGGTTCATTTTTCAGTTGTTTTTCCAGTTCAGGTTCGTTTACTCGGTCAGGTATCAATTATGAATCGGGTGCTAAAACGCCTTTAACATCGGTATTTGCGGCAGCTACATTGGTCGTAATACTCCTTTTCATTGCACCGCTTGCTGCTTATTTGCCCATGCCAGCCGTTGCTGGGGTGATTGTAATTGTCGGATGGGGATTGATAGACTTTGACTATATTCGTCATGTGCAGAAGGCAAGTCGTCGCGACAATATCGTTGGTATCATCACAACAGGTGCGACGCTGTTTTTGGACTTGGAGTTTGCTATATATATAGGTGTCATTTTGTCGCTGTTTTTCTTTTTGCAAGGGACTTCGCATCCGCATATTGCGACAATGGCACCCGATGAAGAACATCCACGTCGGCAGTTGATACATATCGTCCGTAAAAAGGGCATCAAAGAGTGTCCGCAGCTCAAAATAGTACGTATTGACGGCTCTTTGTTTTTTGGTTCAATAGAACACATTGCAGCATTTTTTCAGCAAGTTAGAGACGAAGAGCCTGCTAAATATATGTTATTGCTCGCCAATGGCATCAACCGCATTGATTTTGACGGCGCAGAATGGCTTGCAGAAGAAGCGAAGGCGTGGCGCAATCGCGGCGGTGCGCTTTATATTGCCGGCTTGAAAGTCATTGCACAAGATGTCTTAATTGACGGCGGCTTTTTGGGAGAGATTGGCGAAGAGTATTTTTTTGTCTCAAAAACGGATGCGATAGGTGTGATTTATGAAAAACTTGACCCCTCAGTATGTCGGACTTGTACGGCGCGGGTTTTCCATGAATGTGCCGATAATCCAGATGAAGCACATGCTTTGGTGCTGCATGACAGTAAAATTTGAATGAATTAGGTTAATAATTGGGTTAAAAGACGATAAAATTGCAGTAACCACGGTCGGCGAACTTCAAAAGTTCACCGACCGTTTTGTCTGATTTAGGTCAAAAAAGATTTTTTTATAAAAATACATGAATGTTTGTTCATTTATTCATTTGTGTTACTTATCTTTGCACCATCAACAATTCATAGAGAGAAAGAGTCGTTGATTTTCATGCAAAATATTTTAAACATTTCATCAATACAACACATGATCGTAGAGCAAATTTATACAGGCTGCCTCGCACAAGGGGCATATTATATCGAATCAGAAGGCGAAGCCGTCGTTATTGACCCTTTGCGTGAAGTTTCACCTTATATAAAAAAAGCTGAAAAGGCTGGGGCGAAAATAAAATACGTCCTCGAAACACATTTTCATGCTGATTTCGTAAGCGGTCACATTGATTTGGCTGCTAAAACGGGTGCAACCATTGTTTATGGCCCCAATGCTGTTACTGATTTTGAGGCGCACATTGCCAAAGACGGTGAAGAGTTTAAGGTTGGTAAATACACCTTTAAAGTCCTACACACACCAGGACATACAATGGAATCCACTTGCTATTTATTGTCCGATGAAAACGGTACGCCTAAGTATGTTTTTACAGGTGATACGCTGTTTATTGGTGATGTAGGTCGTCCAGATTTGGCTCAAAAATCGGATGTGACGATGAGCGATTTGGCAGGTTTCCTTTATGAATCTTTGGAAACTAAGATAAAGACTTTGCCTGATGATGTCATCGTTTATCCCGCACATGGCGCAGGTTCTGCTTGCGGTAAAAACATGTCAAAAGAGACTTTTGATACGATTGGACATCAAAAACAAGTAAATTATGCCCTTTTAGCGAAATCAAAAGAAGCATTTATTGCCGAAGTGACTGATGGGTTGGCTACGCCGCCTGCTTACTTCCCTTTGAATGTGATGATGAATAAAAAAGGTTATGACTCAATTGATACGGTTATGAAAAGGGGTAATAACCCTTTGACTCCTGAACAATTTGAACTGGAAGCCGAAGCACACGATGCCTTGATTTTAGATACCCGTTCTGCGGCTGAATTTTATAAAGGTTTTATTCCAAACTCAATCAATATCGGTTTGCAAGGCTCTTTTGCGCCGTGGGTCGGCGAGATGATTACGGATATTAAACAACCGATTCTTATTGTTGCTGAAGAAGGCATGGAAGAGGAAACGGTGATGCGTCTTTCGCGTGTCGGTTATGACTTTACTTTGGGTTATCTTCAAGGCGGTATAGCCGCTTGGAAAGCAGCAGGAAAAGAAGTTGATACCGTCAATCGCATCGCAGCAGATGAATTTGCCACACAATGGAACAAAGACAAAACCGTATATGACATCCGTAAAGACGGCGAATATGCTGCTGAACACGTGGACGAAGCGTTCCACAGACCCCTCAGTAATATCAACGAATGGATAGTTTTTATTCATAAAAACGAGCCGTTTTATATGTATTGCGGCAGTGGCTATCGCTCAATGATAGCGGCTTCTATTCTCAAAGCACGTGGCTACGACAACTTCATTGAAGTCGAAGGTGGCATGGGTGCTATTGCAAAGACAGATGTGGCTAAGACAGATTTTGTCTGTCAATCGAAACAATTGGTTGGGTAGGTGATTTAATATTATAGCAAGGAGATAAGCATCGTTTTTACAAATCATGCTTATCTCCTTCTAGCCATCTTTCCATCATGACATGTTCTGCTGGAGATTGATGCGTTCCGCCCGCTAAAATGTCCAAAAATTTATCCCAAAGGTTTTTCTCCTCGTGAAATTCTTGTTTAAAATCAACAACAGCAGCTAAATATTCTTTTTTATATTGGTCAACTTCTTCAGATGTGTAATCTTTAGGAATATGATTGAGTATAATTTGGTTAATCTTATTTAGTTCCTCCGGCGTATATTTTTCAATCATCTGCAGTTCCACTCTGCAAGCCTCTGCATAAGAAACAACCAACTTCTGTTGGATAAAGTTTATAGTGCAGTTTGATGACATAATAGATGAAAAAGAGTTGAATAACAACATTAAATAAACGTAATTCGGTGGACAGTATCAAGCCCATCGCATATACGAAAAGGAAAAAAGCAATGAATGTTCCCAACATCCAAAAGCCCATTTTTATTGAATTAGCTCGCATGATTATTTTTGTTTAAGATTATTTAATAGTGCTAAGGTCAGTCTATTAATCAAAATCAGTGTTACACAATTTTTGATATAAATTACATCATTCACACATTCTAGATTAATCTTCAAAAGTTATTCCATCGCCTTATGGAGTCAGAAAAGGCAGACATGTGCCATTTTGACCTCAATATGGGGGGTATTTGTGCCAAAAGATTGTTTTAGTATTGATTCTGAACGTAGAATAAGTCTTTGAAACAGCCTTATTTCATCAACGTCACATCGCCCTTTTTTATCAGGACTTCACCATCTGTGAACTCAATTTCAGCATAATAGACATAAACACCAGACGGTAAAGGTCTGTTTTGACGCATACCATCCCAACCATAAGCTTCGTCATTGGGTGGAAAGTCCAATTGTTCAAACACCAAAGCACCCCAACGGTCGAAGATGCGAAAGGCCTTGATGCGGCGCACATTGGCATTATCGTAAATGACTAAGACATCATTCACAATGTCATCATTGGGCGAAAAGGCGGTTGGAATAAATACTTTGTGGCAATCATCGTATAAAACATCAATCGCATCGGAGGCAGTGCCGCATTGATTGGTAATCGTTACAGAGTATGTGCCTGTAAAAGCCACAGGGTAGGAGGGCAGAGGCGAATTGTCCTGCCAGTGATAAGTCGCCAGTTCTGCCCATACGTCAAGGCTTAGTTTTTTGTATTCACATAAAATGGTGTCTTTACCCAAATTTACTGAGGGGGGTAAAATGAAATGAAAACGGACAGTATCCGTTGCAGTGCAGTTGCCACGTGCCAACAGAACCGAGTAAGTTCCTTCTTTTCGAGCATAAATAATAGAATCCGTAGAGCCTGTTGACCATTTAAAGGTTTTTGCTCCACTTTTTGACGCATCGAGACGGACTGAATCACCGCCACAAAGCGTCCTGTCAGCTCCTAAATCTATCAAAACAGGGTCGCCATTGACGACGAGCGCAACTTCTTGTTTGAACTCAACGCCACAACGGTCAGTGGCAGTGACGACATAAGTGGTCGTTACATCAGGTCTGGCAATAGGTGTCGCAATATTGGGGTTGTTCAAACCTGCGGCGGGTGACCACCGGTAAGAAACGCCACCGTAGGCTTGCAGTTGAATGGTATCGCCTTTGCAAAGATTGGCTTTTGAGGGCTTATCTATCAACGTTGTGAACTTAAAACACACATCATGTTCATTGTTCAAACCACCTGTGGCGGCTGTAAAACCCCAATAAACAAGCGGATCGCCGCCAAAAATGTCGTTGATGATGTCACCCGTATAAATCAATTTCAAATCGCAATCGAACCAGACTTGTAGTTTTTTAGCTGTGGCGTTCCAATTGACGCGCAGGCTGTGCTTGTTGCAATCTTCTACATTGCTGCCATTGACACCCATCGAGACGGGACCCGCCAATGTATTGGGAGAACTGTGGTTGATATCACCGTTTTTAATAATCGCAATGTGGTCAAAAGACGGGTCGGAACGGTTGAAGTTCTGGTAGGTGTCCATCTCGATACCAATAGACGGTGTAACGCCTAAAAAGCCCATGCCCTCCCCAGGTTGTCCGATAGAGGTATTGACAGGCTGGAAACCAAACACCATACCGTCCGCACCGTCGCCATCTTTACAGCCCAAAAATACATCGAGGTTGGCATCGAAGGATTGCCTCAAATCAATCTTTGTGGTGTCCCAAATTGAGCCGATTTTGTTATTGACAGCATCTGTCAATTGAAAACAACGGTCACCCAATGGCTTTGCCGAGCCGTTGAAGTGGAATTGAGCGAAGGCAAAAGGCTGGAAACAAACGCCTAAAAGGAGGATAAGTGTGTATTTTTTCATTTGCTTGCAAGATACATTGAACGGTTTGATTCGGGATATTCTTGCGTAAATTTTAGCCAAAATGCGGATTTTACTGAGGGGAAGATAGTGTTGTTAATATCTTTATTGAGGATAAAAAACAACCGAAAGAAAAAAATTACGAACTTGCGCCGTAAAACAATTAGGTAATTAACTTCCTATCAAAAATACTTAGGGGTCTCTAAAATTAGAAAATGCGAAATGACCTTTGGAATAGAAACCAATTAATTCTTGCGCTCAATCTGTATTGGAAAACGCCATATAATAAGATTAGCGGTAGTTCTAATGAAGAAATCAAAGAGTTAGCACCAATCATAGGCAAATCTCCTGCGGCTGTTGCATTTATGCTTATGAATTTTACAGCATTGGATAAAGAAAGACAGGATGAATTGAAAATAGGAAAGCGTCCACCTGGTAAGCTTGGCACTGAGCTTTGGTTTGAATACTTAGGACAATGGGAACAACTGACAGATGATAGTTTCAAAATAGTGGAAAATACAAGTAAAGAATCAGTGCCTAAGTTCTTTAAAACGGAATTAGATTTTAAAGATACTGAGGGGATAGAAAAAGAACGACTTGTAAAAACTCGGGTGAATCAAGGAGAATTTAGACGACGTATTTTAGCATCTTATAATGAAAAATGCTGCATTACGAATATTGATATTCCAATACTTCTTAATGCCAGTCATATTATTCCTTGGTCTGAAAATGTTTCGGAACGTTTAAATCCTCAAAATGGTTTGTGCCTAAATGTTATTCACGATAGAGCTTTTGATAAAGGTTTGATGACAATTACACCGGATTTTAAAGTAAAATTATCGAAAGATATTTTAAAGAAAAAACACGATAAAGAAATTCAAAACTTATTTATTAGATTTGAAAATCAACCCATTACACTTCCTGATAGGTATGCACCTGATCCAAATTTTCTTGATTGGCACTTTATAAATAGATTTGAAAAATGAATGAATTTGAATGTATTGAAGCTGAATATATAATATTTTCAAGGTCTCTTGAAGTAATTCTTGTTTCAAATGGAACAAAAAAACGGATTGTATACCTTTACAATCATGAAGGCATTCATTACCGACTTTTTTATACACTTTTCGATGTAGTTGAGTTTTTTAAAAACGGTGGTGGAATAAGTAAAAATTTTGAAGAGGATGAAAAAGTTGATGAATATTTAGGACAAATGGACTTGTTCAAATATTATCATTTACAACCGCAATCAATTTGAAGATTATCTATTTGCAAATACAAAATTAGAGACACCCAGTAGCAGCAGACACAAATTCGGGGAAATATATGAAGATAATGGACTTTTTTATTTTAAACTGAATTTACAAGTACGTTTTAAGTAAAAATGAAGAACCTTAGACAGTTTATACTGAGGGGGATCTTAGTAGAAAATAAGTGGCTAACGAAAATTTAACAACCCGATTACCAATAATCCCTTATCTTTGCCCCACACTTACGACAAACGCTTGATAGATGACACGTCTCATTTATCAAGCGTTTGTCGTTAAAGGATGTTTTATGAACCAGTTTGGCAAGGTTTTCAAGGCTCAAATTACGGATTAAAACTGCTGATATTTAACAAATAAATACATCACAAAACTTATTTTTTCTATGAAATCCCATCTATTGACACTCGTAATGGTGTTATTTTCAACTCTTTGTGCCCACAGCCAACAGAATTGTGGCTGCAATCATGTTATCACCCAAAGCGGTATTTACACCCAAAGTACAACCCCAGGTACGTTTAATTTGAATGTTTTACCTGGACAAACAGTCTGTATCATGGCAGGGAATTACAATCTTTTACGGTTCAAAGGTTTTACGGGTTCTGCATCTCAACCCATAATATTTAAGAATTGTGGCGGCTTGGTGACGATTGGTCATGGCGCATATTATGCGGCATTAGACTTTCAAGGTTGTCGCTATTTCCGTGCGACAGGCACAGGCACCCCCTCAGTAAATTATGGTTTCAGGATAGATTCAAGCGGTACGTCAACAGCCGTGAGTATCGGGACATTGAGTTCAGACAGCGAAATGGACCACATCGAGATAGCGAAATCAGGCTTTGCGGGTTTGATGGTCAAAACAGATCCTGGTTGCGAACCCGCAACTTGGCGTGAGAATTTTACGATGTACAATGTCAACATTCACGACAACTATATTCACGATACAGGTGCGGAAGGTATTTATGCGGGTAATTCTTTTTTTGGAGAAGGTAGGACTTTTGACTGTTCGGGCGTTTCGACGACCGCTTATCCGCACAATATCGTCAATCTAAAAATTCACCACAATATCATAAAAAGGAGTGGCGCAGAGTGCATACAATATGCGTGTGCGCCCAATGCTCAAGTCTATTACAACGACCTCGATCGGTGTGGTATAGACCCTTTTGCGGCATTCCAAAACAACGGTATGCAATGCGGTGGTGGGTCAGGAGGCAATTGTTTCAACAACCGGATCCGCAACGTGGGTGGCAGTGGTTTAGCCATCATCGGGCATTTGGGCAACAACCGTTTTTTCAACAATCTGCTTGTTAACTGTGGCGGTGATGCTGTGTTTTGTGATGACTACATTGGCTCATTGAGCAATTCATACTGTGATTTCATCAATAACACCATCATCAACACGGGTCGGGATGCGTTTAGGCTTTACAATCAGAACAATACTATTTTGTTGGCTAATAATGTCATCGTAGGCACAGGACTTTCAACGAATAGTGGTACTTGTTTTACTTTTCAACAAGGCGCGACTGGCTCACAATTGAACAACTATTGCTCAAAACCAGCCAACGTGCCAGGTCTTTTTGCGGATGATGTCAATTATCGTTTGGCTGTCAACTCGCCGTTAATCAATGCAGGAGAAGATATGTCGGGCTTTGGAATCATCTTCGACATTGATGGCAAAAGCAGACCGTTGGGCGGCGTGTTCGATATAGGTGCGTATGAATTTGACCCGACTATCATTGCCCTAGAATTGACAGATTTTCATGGTTTTGCACAAAAAGAGGGTAATCATCTGATTTGGACATATGCGGATACAAAGGACTTGAATAAAGTTGAAGTACAAAAATCAAAAGACGGTGTTCATTTTACCCCCCTCAGTACCCCCAACCCCAAAGGGGAGACGGCAGTGGATAGTAACCCTTATGACGTTACTTATTATCGTTTGTTGATGACTGAAATAAACGGTAAAGAAGCTTTATCGAAAATTATTGCTGTTAATCGCTTTGATACTGAGGGGTCAAAAATAAAGGTGTATCCGAATCCTGTCAATACTGTTTTGAACATCGAAAACGCAGAAGGTAAAGATATTACGATTGTGAACGCTTTGGGTCAAGTTGTCAAAACAATTAAAAGACTCGATAGCATAGAACGGTTAAATGTGATGACATTACCCAATGGTATATATTTTATCAAAGTAGCGGAAGAAGTGGTTCGTTTTGTGAAAAAGTAGTCAAAATACCATGGATATTCTAACGTCGGCGAGGTTTGAAACCTCGCCGATGTTTTTTCTCGACGTTTTTTTAACGATTATACTGAGGGGGTGTCAAAACCCATTGACAAACATTTCCAAATCATCTTCCTCAACAAAGCCCAGTTTTTTGCGCAAACGATAACGGCTTTTATAGACACTTGCGGTGGAGATTCCGAGTATATCAGCTATCTCGTAGGCATCAAAACCGATTTTAATGAGCATCAATAGCCGTATTTCAGCGGCTGTTACTCTTAGAAAACGGTGAGCAAGGTTTGAAATAAAATCTGGGTAACGTTGTTCAAACAGAAGGCGGAACTTGCGCCAATCTTCTACTGTCAGAATCTTTAAGTTTTGGAGTTTATCGTCTTGAATCTGTTCAATTTTCCTTTTGCTATTCGCGGTCAGTGTCATTTTCAACTCTTGAATAACCACGTCTTTGAGGTTAAGTTGTTTGTTAGTTTCTTCTAAAGCTCGTTCCTGTGAGTCTAACTTTTGAGTTAAGACGACTAAAGCTTTTGTTTTGAGTGCCTCACGGGCTTCGACGAGTTCTTTTTCTTTTCTCAAAAGTTCTTTTTCTTGTTCTGCCAACTGCCACGCTTGTTTTTGGCGGCGAAAACGGTTCAAACCCACCAGAACCAAAATAGAAAGTATGAGTAAACCCACGATCAAGGCCAAACGGGTTATTTTGTTTTGGCTTATTTGTTCAACCATTAGCCGTTCTCGCTTTTCTATCTCATTCTGAACGTCCAAAACCCTTTTGCTCTTTCCGCTTATGATTTTGTAAAAGCCATTACCCAGGCACTCGAGTTCCCAATTTTCATTGCCTCTTGAATAACACTTTTCAGGGTCAATGGCATCTGGTTCGGAGACCGTTACGATGGTTGTTGCCTGGCAGCACATTGATCCCTAACATCCTATTTCTAAAAACCCCACCTCATTCTAACCAAAGAGATGGTTTACACCATGCCCATAGATGGTATAGACCATCCCAAACATCAAAAAAAGGATGCGGATAGATGGTATAGACCATCCCAAAGGGCAAAAAAAACGTCTTAACCAATGGTCAAGACGTGCCTTAAACAGAGTGAGGGGGTGACTTGAAGTCACCCCCTCACTACTTTAAACTATGGCGCGGGTTTCGCAATCTGCGCTT
>JAYSQG010000216.1:0-11251 GCA_043721685.1 Saprospiraceae bacterium
GGCGTTGTTTTAGCTGCCCAATCCACAATATCAGGACGATTCATATATTCATAACGTGGCAAACGATTGCCTGTAATGTACGGATGTCCGTAAAAAGCACCTTCGACATAGTGATTCATTTCGCAAGGCGGATTCCAGTCCGTGATGGGTTTTCTACCGTCTTTGTCCTTCTTTTCCATAATTTCACCGAAGTTGTCGCTGCCATGATCCATGCCCCAAATTTCATCTGTTCCAGGACGCACAACGAGTTTTTCGGTATTCCGCAAACCACCACAAAACAGCTTTTTATCAGAGCCATCTAAGGCAAAAGACCATATTTTCAAGCGTTCTGTTGCCGTTTCGTCGTCAATATTGTCGCTGCAACCGATAGACGTATAAAGGCGATTGTTCAATATCAACACAGGTCGCCACCAATGTCCACCGCCCGAAGGCAGTTTTCCTGCAGGAATAACCGTAATATCTTCATCAGCCACACCGTCATTATTGGTGTCTCGGGCTTTGAAAATCGCACCTGTTTCAGAATACCACAGCCAGCCGTCGTGCCAGTACATACCATGCGCCTTTTTATGTCCTTTGACAAAAGTGGTCACTGTTTCGTAATAACCATCGTTGTCCTTATCTCGACAGGCTTTGATTTCACCCGCTTCGGGCAAAGAGACAAAAAGCACCCCCTCAGTATTCAGAACTAAATCACGTGGATTTGTGATGTCTTTTTGAACAATGGAGAGTTTGTAGCCCTCACGCACCCAAATTTCAGGGCTGATCGTATCTTTTTGAGCAACCAGACAGGAATTGAGCAACGTCACCATAAAAAGCATGACTAAACAACAATTTTTCATTTTAAATTAAATTTGCGAAATGAGTAAATATTTAGGAATGATGAATGATAAATGATGAATGATGAATGATGAATGATGAATGATGAATTTGTAAAAAATTGATTATCAGTATTTTGCAAATTTATCATTCATCGTTTATCATTCATCATTTCCTTAACTATGCAAAGCCCGATTGTCGGTAGCCGCCAAACAAGCCTCCTTAAACGCCTCTGTATAAGTGGGGTGTGCATGACTCATACGAGCCGCATCTTCTGCCGAAGCACGGAATTCCATTAAAGCAACCGCCTCCGCAATCATATCTGCCGCACGTGGTCCAACCATGTGAACGCCGAGAATTTCGTCTGTTTCTTTATGCGCCAATACCTTGACCATCCCCTCCGTATCCATACTCGCCCGAGCGCGACCGAGTGCTTTGAAAGGGAATTTACCGACTTTGTAAGGCATGCCATTTTCCTTCAATTGCTCTTCCGTATAACCAACCGCCGCCACTTCTGGCCATGTATAAACAACACCCGGAATCAATAAATAATTGATATGTGGCTTTTGTCCAACAATGGTTTCCGCTACAAAAACGCCTTCTTCTTCGGCTTTATGTGCCAACATTGCGCCTTTTACGACATCGCCGATGGCGTAAATGCCTGGAATATTTGTCTGTAAATGACCATCTACTTCTATTCTGCCTTTTTCATCTTTTTTAACACCTGCGTTTTCCAAACCCAAATTATCGGTATAAGGACGACGACCAATGGCAACAAGGCAATAATCAGCTTCGATGCTCAAAACCTCTTCGGTATCGCGTTTTTTATATTCCACAACGACCCCCTCAGTATTGGGCGTAACGTTGGTAACACCATGTTTCAAGTAAAAATTCATGCCCAAACCCTTCAAAGAACGTTGCAACTCCTTTGAACAATCGCTATCCATACCTGCAATAATCCTGTCCATGAACTCAATCACATGAATTTTTGTACCCAAACGTGCATAAACAGAACCCAATTCCAAACCAATCACACCTGCACCAATGATGACCATTGACTTGGGCACTTCTTGAATATTCAAAGCTTCGGTAGAAGTAATGACCCGTTTTTTATCATAATTGAAATTGGCAGGAACAATCGGTTTTGAACCTGTGGCGATGATGGTTTTGTCGGTTTCGATTTCTTCAACCGTTCCATCCGCTTTCGTAATCGCTATTTTATTTGCCGAAACGAATGAGCCATAACCGTTGTAAACAGTCACTTTATTCTTTTTCATCAAAAACTCAACGCCTTTACACGTTTGGTCAACCACGTCGTTTTTGCGCTTAACCATTTGGGGCATATTGACATCAATCGCTCCTTCTATATCAATGCCATGTGTCGTAAACGTATGCGTTGCATTGTGATAATGTTCCGAAGAATCTAAAAGCGCCTTAGACGGAATACAACCCACATTCAAGCACGTACCGCCCAACGTCGAATAACGTTCAATAATCGCCGTTTTCAAGCCTAATTGTCCGCAACGAATCGCTGCCACATAGCCGCCAGGACCAGAACCAATAATAGTTACATCGTATTTCATAAGTATAATTTATTTACATTTAGAATGAAAAATGAACAATGAAAAGTGCGAAATGTTCGCTTTTGAACATATATAGACTTCTCGATACAAAGGTAACGACCCTCTCAGTATTTTTATAATTTGGTGAGATGTTAATTGAACGATTATTGATTAAAACTCTGCACCACCAAATTATCAATCAACATCTTCTTATCGCCTCCTGCATTCCAAAAACGAACAACAACGGTATCAAAATCGGCTTTCGGCACTTTCGCATCGAGCCAAACGGTGCGTGTTTCGTTATCGCCCATCAGTCGTTGAGGTCTCACCATATTTGTCCGAACTACCTCATTACCTTTTTTGAATTCTATGATGAATTGGGTCATCGCCCAAAAATTCCCTTCTTTTATGGTTGTACGGAAAGTCGCTTGCCCGCGCAGCCATTTTTTGCTTTTTATGCCTGAAATACTGAGCGGGGGTAAATTGTAATTTTCAGATATTTGATTAGCTGCATCGAGAAACAACCAATGATTTCCGTCAATAATTTCCATATTTTTCAAGGAATCCGCTTCAAAATTATGTTCAAAAACAGTTTCCAAGTCCGTTGCGTCGGTCAACATAAACGGCAAATCATATTTGTTATCAAGCAATTTTTGCGCTTCAAGCGGCACATCCCAACGTCCGATTATGCGTCTGAAATAGGCTTGTGTTGTTTCGTCGCGCCACAAACCGCCTTGATGTGCTTGATAAACCCACCATAAATTGAAGTAAAGACAAATGCCGACAGCGATACCAAATAAAGTTCTGCGTGCCTTTTTTTCAAAAACCATTTCTAAAAAACAAGCAAAAGGCAAGGCAAGCATCGGCATCACCTGTATCATCTGTCGTTGCCCGAGACTGCCGCCGTACCACCAGATATTGTGGGCAAACGATACATATATAAATAGGAGTATAAACAGAAAATTTGCCCAAAACAAATCCCTGCGTTTTTTGTACAAAGGGTAAAAGCCAATGAGCGAAAACAGCATAATGGGCGTATAAACAAGCCACCCACGCCTTGAACTGAACAAACCATCCAAAATATGCGGGCTGCCCCATTCCATCCAGTCTTCTTTGCCATAGCTGTTATACAAAAAATGCCCCGACGACCATTTCCAATAAATCAACTGAATAGAACCCAAAACGCCTATAATGACTGCCGTAAGTAGGAATTTAGGAAAATGGGTTTTTATAAAAACAAAGCGATTTTCAAGCGATTTTCTATCAAAAATCCCCCAAAGCGCAGGCACTAAGGCAACAATCAACTCCGTTGGACGCGACAAAACCGCTAAACCGATACACAAACCGATGCTTGCAGCAGTCATCATTTTAGGACTTTCATAAAATTTTATGGTTTGCCAAAGCATCAATGTATAAAGCGTAAAAATATAGGTATGCGTCATTGCGGAACTTATCGCCGCATATTCAAGGTAGTTTGTCGTAAAAACATAAAGCAATAAAATCGTCGTAACCACCCCCTCAGTAAAATTGAGTTTTAAGAGCAATTTTCTCAAATAAAACAGTCCTACAAACGACCACAACAGACTCCAAAAGCTAATTGCAAATTGATAAGGTGCAGAAAAACCATCGGCAGCAAAGCCCAAAGGTTTTGCCAACGCATGAGCCACAAAAAACGCTGGCGCATACATAATTGCCATGCCCGACGTGTATTTCATCACCAAATTACCATTTGTGGAAGGCAAAGCCGAGTAGAAACCACCGCCTTGTGGCTGATATTTGGCATCAATAGCTTCGTGAAAAGCGACTTTTTTCAAATCTTTATAAATGAAAATCGCTGGCAAATAGTAGTAATAGCCGCACACATCGTAGCTCAAAGTGGCTTCTCCTTGTGGTTTTTGCCATTTTGGATAAAAAAACAAGTTGGCATAAGCCAAAAAAGTGATGCAAACGATGTAAGCGATTTTAGAAGGTGTCATGTCCCGTTTCGTTTTAGAACGGAAATGTCCGATTTTTTTTGCCGTTGCCAAAACTACCCCCTCAGTATTTTGTTAATTGAGCGATATAAAATTTCAAAACAATGACTTTAAACATCTTTTGGTTTCGTCGCGACTTGCGCTTGAACGATAATGCAGGACTTTATCACGCCTTAAAAAGCGGCAAACGGGTGCTACCCATTTTTATTTTTGATAAAAACATACTCGATGATTTGGATGACCGAACCGACGCACGAGTTACTTTTTTGCACGATACATTAACAGAATTGAAAGCTGAATTGGAGGCATTAGGCTCAACTTTATTCGTTGCCTACGGCAAACCTTTGGACATTTGGCAAGACTTAACGGCTCAATTCGACATTGAAAAAGTGTTTACAAACCATGATTATGAACCTTACGCTTTGCAACGTGACACGGCCGTTAAAGCATTTTTACATTCAAAAAGCATTGGTTTTCAAACTTTTAAAGACCATGTTATTTTTGAATATTCGGAAGTAACAAAAGACGATGGTTTGCCTTATACCGTTTTTACACCTTATAGTCGTAAATGGCGCACCAAATTGGAAAGCCGTTTGGTTGAGCATAATGGGCAACAGATTTCTTTTTATTTAAAACCATATCCAACAGAAGCCTATCATTCATCATTCATCACTCTTCATTCATCACTAAATCACCCCCTCAGTATAAATGTGTTTCCGACCTTAGAAAGCATGAATTTCAAACGGTCAAACATCAAAATTCCTTCAAAAACCATTGCAAGAAGTGTCGTTTTGAATTATGATAAAACCCGTGACTTCCCTGCATTGGCACAAGGCACGTCTAAATTAGGCATTCATTTTCGCTTTGGAACGATTTCGATTCGTGAAAAAGCATTGACAGCGAAAGGCTTAAACGATACCTATTTGAATGAATTGATTTGGGGTGATTTCTATTCCATGATTATTCAACATTTCCCACACATTGGGGCAGGAAGGGCTTTTAGACCTGATTATGAGTTAATTCAATGGGAAAATGACGAAAATAAGTTCCAAAAATGGTGCGATGGCAAAACAGGTTATCCGCTTGTAGATGCAGGAATGCGTGAACTGAATGCCACGGGACATATGCACAACCGTGTCCGTATGGTCGTTTCCAGTTTTTTGACCAAACATTTGTTGATAGATTGGCGTTGGGGCGAAGCCTATTTTGCGAAAAAATTGTTGGATTACGGTTTTGCATCAAACAATGGGGGTTGGCAATGGGCAGCGGGTTGTGGTACAGATGCCGCGCCGTATTTCCGCATTTTTAATCCCGAAGCACAATTGCAAAAATTTGATAAAGACGGCACATACACACGTCATTGGGTGACGGAATGGAACACCCCGCAGTATCCACGCCCCATTGTTGACCATAAAACCGCAAGAGAAAAGTGCTTGGCAACTTATGCGGCTGCCTTGAAAAAGTGATTTAAGCCGCTTGAAGTTGCTCGGTCTTTTGCGTTGAAACAGATAGTTTTTCCCATTCTTTGAGAATATGAGTCGTAATTTCTAATATCATTTCAAGCGGTAATTTGTCGTTCATGCCATCGAAAGTGTTGATAAGTACCTTCAAAAGAGGCATATTCGGAGCTTCTTCAAAAAGCTGTCTAAGGCTTAAATCAACTGTTAGCTTCAAACTCATCATATACTTTTCAGGAAAAAGAATTGTGTCCTTATTCTCTTCCAAAAAGTGAATGACTTCGTGATAATGTGTCAGTGAAGGGTCTTGGAGCGCTTCTTCAAAAGTCATATAATCTTTCATGGCTTTGATTTTAATTTTAATTCAAAAATATCATAATTTTTTTCAATTGAATAGGTTTCTGGTTTTTCATTTATGTAGCCAATCAAGTCAAAATTAGGTTCTATTTCCGTTATATGTCTTTGAAAAACAATATTATAGAGCCTTTTACGCTTATCGTCAACAGGATTTATTGTGACAACTCTATTTGGATATTTTTCAAAAAATATATATACAATCTTTGCAACCGTACTAATCACTTTTGCTACATCATGATTATTCGTAATGACCGTATCATCTATTTTACCCATTCGCCAATCGCCAAATCCAAGATTCCACCGATTGTTTTTATCAAGACTGAACTCGACAATTTTTACTACTTTTCCTTGTTTTCCTATGCTTTCAAAGAAATAACGTGTGTAATTTTTCGAGCCTAAAAAACGGTAATGTTCGCTTATCATATTGTTTTCTTAAAGTTATGTTTACGTTTCGGTTTTCTTATCAACAAAAATACGCTTTTTTTTGAAACGAAAAATACTTGAGACTTTATTCTCTTTTGCTAAACGCTTTTTCTCTTTTAAAAATGTAATTTCGCACTTCATTTTTCTTGTTACAAATCACAACTCAATGAAAATCAAAGATATAACCCAATTTTTAGAAACAATTGCCCCCCCTCAGTACCAAGAGGGTTACGACAATGCAGGCCTAATTGTCGGCGACCCAATGACCGAAATTACAGGCGTTTTGATCTGTTTGGATTCCATCGAAACGATTATTGACGAAGCCGTAGAACGCGGTTGCAACCTCGTTGTGGCGCATCACCCCATCGTTTTCAAGGGCTTGAAACGGTTTACAGGCAAAAATTATGTCGAACGGACGATTATCAAAGCCATCAAAAACGACATAGCGATTTATGCCATTCACACCAATTTAGACAACGTTTTGCAGTCGGGCGTAAATACAAAAATTTGCGAGCGTTTGGGTTTGACAAACTGCCGAATCCTTGCGCCCAAACGTCAAACCCTGATGAAACTGACCACATTTGTGCCTTATCCTCAAACAAAAGACGTGTTAAATGCGCTTTTTGCCGCAGGTGCGGGTCAAATCGGTGAATATAAAAATTGTAGCTTTCGTACTGAGGGGGTCGGAACTTTCCGTCCGACAGGCACGGCAAACCCAACAATTGGGGTTTTAGACAAAGACGAATCAGTTGCGGAAGCCCGCATTGAAGTCATTTTCGACCATTTTTTAGAAAAAAAAGTCCTTTCTGCCTTGAAAAATGCGCATCCTTATGAAGAAGTCGCTTACTATTTACATGTTTTAGAAAATGAAAATTTGGCAGTCGGCAGTGGTATGATTGGCGAAATAGAGGAGATATCTGGGATAGATTTTTTGTTACTTTTAAAAATGAGTATGCACGTTTCGTGCGTCAAACACACGGCACTTTTAGAGAAAAAAGTTAAAAAAGTAGCCGTTTGTGGTGGTACAGGAGGCTTTTTGCTCAATCATGCTATTGCTGCGGATGCCGATGTTTTTGTAACGGCAGACTATAAGTATCATGAGTTTTTTGATGCCGATGGCAAAATAGTCATAGCCGATATTGGTCATTTTGAGAGCGAACAGTTTACAATTGACTTGTTAAATGACGTTTTACAAAAACAATTTGAGAAATTAAATGTTTTTTCTACAAAAAATATTACAAACCCCGTGAATTATCTGTAAATTTGCGGGCTTTTTCAGAGCCAAAGGTTTTTTGGGGAAACGATAAATGATAAATAATGAATGATAAATTTGCAAAACGTTGATATTCAAGTGCTTTGTAAAATCATTCATCGTTCATCATTTATCACTCATCATTACTTATCTCTGTGCTTCAACGACATAAAAAATTAATAAGAATATGGCAACAGCAAAAAATAGTAAAGAACTGACGACGGCGGAAAAATTACGCCAACTCTATGAACTTCAATTGATTGACTCTGAATTGGATGAACTTCAAAACATGAAAGGCGAATTGCCTATGGAAGTCACCGACTTAGAGGACGACATCGCTGGTTTGGAAACGCGGACTCAAAAAGCTGACCAAGCCATGAACGAATTAGATGTCGAAGTCAAAAAGCAAAAAGAAAATATCAAAATGGCAGAAGCATTGATTGAGCGTTATAAAAAACAGCTTGACAATGTGAAAAATAACCGTGAATTCGATGCCTTAAACAAGGAAATCGAATTACAAGAATTGGACATTCAATTGGCTGACAAACGCATTCGTGAAGCACAACGCAACAGCGAAGCGAAAAAAGAAACGGCTGATGTCGCCCGCAAACGTCTCGAAGTAAAAATCAAAGAACTCGAAACGAAAAAGGTAGAATTGCAGAAAATCCTTGAAAAAACAGAAAAAGAAGAGGAGAAACTGCGTAAAAAGTCTGATAAAGCCCGTAAAAATATCGAAGACCGCTTATTGAAATCGTATGACAGAATCCGCACTTCTTACCGCAATGGTTTGGCAGTTGTGTCTGTTCATCGGAGTTCTTGCGGCGGTTGTTTCAACCACATTCCACCGCAATTGCATTTGGAAATTGGTTTACATAAAAAAATCGTTGCTTGCGAACACTGTGGTCGTATTTTAGTTGAAGACAGCATCATGGAAGAAGAAGTTGTCGGATAAGTGAAAAACGATAAGTGAAAAATACAGAGGGGCAAAGTGCGGTTAGACGTATTTTGCCCCTTATTATTTTAGTTTAAGATTAATGTTTCTTAAAATTGTTTTAGGCATAAACAAATTATCCATTATCAATTATCCATTAAATTTCATGTCTTATAAAATCAAAGAAATATTTTACACCTTACAAGGTGAAGGCGGACAAGCCGGACGTGCTGCCGTTTTTTGCCGTTTCACAGGTTGCAACCTTTGGACAGGTCGAGAGAAAGACAGAGACAAAGCTGTTTGTCAATTTTGTGATACAGATTTTGTTGGTACAAATGGATTGAACGGTGGGAAATATAAAACAGCGAAAGATGTGGCGGCAAAGGTGAGTGAAGTGTGGGGCGACACGAATGTAGGTAAACCTTATGTGGTTTGTACAGGCGGCGAACCTGCTTTACAACTTGACGATACACTTGTTGCGGCTTTTCATGAAGCAGGTTTTGAAGTGGCGATAGAAACAAATGGTACTTTGCCGCTTGCACACGGTATAGATTGGGTGTGTGTGAGTCCAAAAGCGGGTGCAGACCTCAATATACTGAGGGGGTCGGAATTGAAACTGGTGTTTCCGCAAGTCGGTGCTGAACCTGAATTGTTCGCACATCTCGATTTCGATTCGTACTATTTGCAACCGATGGACGGGGCATTTCAAGCCATAAATACGCAATTAGCCTTAGATTTTTGTTTGAAAAACCCACAATGGCGGTTGAGTTTGCAGACGCATAAGATATTGAGTATTCCATAAATTGGTTTTAAACAAACATTTTAAACAAGACTTTGTTAACTTTGCAGAACATAAAAATTCAATTGTCATTTTAAATCAATCACATCGTGGCAACTCTTACAACAAAGACAACAGATGGCATAACCGTAAGCGTCGAAACGTTTTATCAATACGATTATAGCCGTCCGATAGAACATAAATACATCTTTGCGTACCGCATTTCTATCAAAAACAACAGCGATTACACTGTTCAGCTTATGACACGTCATTGGTATGTCTATGATTCTAACGGTATTATGCGCAAAGTGGAGGGCGAAGGTGTCATTGGTTTGTTGCCTATTTTAGCACCAAATGAGTCGCATCAATACATTTCGTGGTCGCATTTGTTTACGGATATGGGCAAAATGCATGGCTATTACACCTTTGTAAGGCAGATTGACGGCGAGTCGTTTCAAGTGGTAATTCCTGAATTTCACTTAGTTGCACCTTATAAATTGAATTGACGTTCAATAGAAATATGGTTTTTGCGTTTAGAAACCATTATTTCACATTCTCATTCATTTCCTTTCTTTTTATGAAAAATAACATTTTTGCTGCCCTTTTTCTGGCTTTTACTTTCTTATTGACCGCTTGCGGAAAAGAAAAAATCGTTTTTGAAAAAGAATATCCTATCCCAAACAGTGCGTGGACTTACGCCGATACGCTCAATTTCGCTTTTGATATTGTGGACACGATGGCGCTTTATGACATTGTGGTGCATATAAAACATCGGTCGGACTACGGTTTTCAGAATCTTTACACCCGTATTTCTACAAAATTCCCAATAGGTGACAGAAGAAGTCAAACCTTAAATTTTGACCTCGCCGATAATACAGGCAAATGGATGGGTAAAAAAAGCGGTGATAATCGTGATTTTGAAGTCAAAATTCAAGAAAATGCTTTTTTCAATCAAACAGGTCAACACGTTATTACACTTGAACAAATGATGCGTGTGTCTTCTCTTTCTGGCATCGAACGCATTGATTTACAAGTGATTGATAAAGGTGATAAACGGAAATTGGGCGAAGAAAAACAAGGGAAAAAGGTTAAAAAGTGACCCCCTCAGTATAAGAGGGTTGGCACAAATTAAGATTTACTAAATTTTAAAAATTTAGTAAATCTCTGATCAATAAAAATATTTCAATCAGTATAAATCATTGATTATTATGAGTTTAGAAGCAAAAATTCAAAAAGACCTCATTACAGCTATGAAAGCCAAAGACGAAAAGGCTTTACGTGCTGTTCGCGCCATCAAATCGGCAATTTTATTGTTTAAAACGAGTGGCACAAATGCCGAACTCGATGAAGATGCCGAAATAAAAATGTTGCAAAAAATGGTCAAACAACGCAAAGAGTCGTTGTCTATTTTTGAACAACAAGGACGTGAGGCATTGGCACAAACCGAACGCGAAGAAATCGAAGTGATTGAGCAATATTTGCCACAACAATTGAGCGAAGAAGAAATCGAAGCGACGATTAAAAATATCATTTCTGAAACAGGTGCGTCGAGCATGAAAGACATGGGTAAAGTTATGGGTGCTGCCAATAAAGCCTTTGCAGGACAGGCAGAAGGAGCGGTTATTTCAGCGATTGTTAAGCGGTTATTGGCTTAGTTTTTTATAGCATTTTATAGTGTCGGGGTGACTTGAAGTCACCCCGA
>JAYSQG010000217.1:0-11311 GCA_043721685.1 Saprospiraceae bacterium
TTTATCGGCTCGGTTGCTGTCCAAAATAATAACCTCAATGCCAATGCTTTGCGCCTATTAAATGATGCAGCAGGAGCCGTTTGTGGCTATGGCACAGTCTTTCGAGATGCTTTTCAAACACCTTATAATGGCATAGTGCCGCCTAATTCTACCATTTTATTGTTCAATAACAAGGACTCTACCGATGTTGCTTACCTTTCCCGAGGAGAATTACAGCGTTTATGTGGTTCAAAAGTTTTTGTCGTGTTTGGTACAATAACTGCCCAATCACGGGGTGTAGCCATTTTTAGAAATTATCCACAAAATGGCTCTTGTTTGCCGAATGGTTGTTTAAGACAAATACAGTTTCGGTTTGGTGGCGCAACTTCTTCATATTGTACCCAATTTACTTATGACACAAAAAAACTACCCAATCTCAATACCACAAATGCACCGCCGGGTTTCAATGAAGGTTCATACATACGTCCGAATCCAAATGGTTCTTTGATATACGGTGGAGGCAATTTGACGGGTACAGGAGTCGTCTGCATGCCTCCTGAAAAACTATTATGCACGATTCCAGCCATGCCCGATTACGGCGATGGCTTCTGGAATGTCCTCGCTTACGATGGTTTCAACGATTTTTCAAACGGCAGTTTCAAAGGGTTTTATCAAGCTAAGGGCAATCATACCGTCAGCATTGGCACTGCCACGGCTGATAATTTTGAATTTAACACCGTCCGCGACGGTTGGGGTGGCACCCAAGGACCTTCAGAAGCACATGAATTATTGGGTGCTTTGACCACCTACAACGGTTGCAATACCCGCGCCGATTCGTTTTCTATTTTAGCCAAACGGAAAGGTTTTGAATGTGGTTTTTATGACATAAACTTAAACTATTACGACGATTTTACGCGGATGCGTATTGACAACAACGGTGATGGTATTTGGGATTTTGACCAATCTTTCAATGCACCCGCTTGTTCAACAGGCTGTGGTACAAGCATTTGGCAAGGCTTTTTAAGTCCGCAATCAAAAATTGAGATTTATGCTTATGATGTACGCGGCAATTTCAACATCCATTTTTTATTTCAAAAAAAGCCAACACCCCCCTCAGTAAAAATCAATGTTTTGTCCACTACCCCCGTTGCCTGTGGCGGATTAACGACAGGCAGTATCACGACAACCGTTACAGGCGGCACGACACCTTATAATATTACATGGTCGGGCGTTGCGCCCATTCCAAATGGTAGTTTGGTCGCCACCAATTTGCCGTCAGGTCTTTATCAGATGAAAGCAACTGATGGCGTTGGGTGCATAGATTCAGCCCAAATCCTTGTACCACAAATCAATAATATCGTCGTCAATGCCACAGGTGACACCTCTTTTTGTCCTGGCGGAACGGCTATACTGAGGGGTACGACAAGCGGCGGCACAGGCACATTAAGTGCTGAATGGTTGACAACAACTAATCCGACAATACTTTCAACAAGCCTAAATTATTCGCCAATTGTCTCAAAATCAACGAATTATGTGTTGCGTATAACCGATGGTTCTGGTTGTTTCAAAACAGATACAGTTACGGTAAATGGTTACTCTCAACCCATTATTCATGTTGCTATTTCGCCCAACGATACTGTGTGCAACGATGCAGTGCCAGTCCTTCGAGCAAGTGGTGCGCAGTCTTATGTATGGTCAAGTTTTCCACAGATTGGCGCAGCGGCTTTAGATGCCCGAGGTGATTCAGCTCGTCTTTTCTCCTTGTTTTTACCTGCGCCTTATTATATTTTTACGGCTACTGGAACAGATGCGAATGGATGTAAAAACACGGGGCAAGCGATTATTACCATCATTCCATTACCTGTGGTGACGATTATGCCCATTTTAGATTCACTTTGTGACGATAGCACCCCCCGCGCTTTGAGCGTTACACCCGCAACAGGTGGTACTTTTATTGTTTATACAGTTACCACTGTGTCAGCTATTCCGTGTATAAACTGTGTTGAAAATGGCATTTTTTACCCCGACAGGGCAGGAGCCGGAACGCATCTCGTCAGTTACAAAGTGACCAATGCGCAAGGTTGCAGCAATGCGCCGAGTATTCAAGTTCAGGTCAAAAGTTGCCGATGTTTGACAGCTACAACTGTACCCCTCAGTAAAAGTATCTGCCTGGGTGATAGTTTTAGGGTTAAAAATATCTTTTATAAAACAACAGGTGTTTATCGCGATACTTTCCGCAAAACGGACGGCTGCGACTCTATTGTTGTATTAAATTTAACACTCAATAAGTCTGATACAACCTATCTTTTTTCAAAAACGTGTAATGCTGCACAGGTTGGGACGACTTCACAAGTGCTTAGAAATCAATACGGTTGTGATTCATTAGTTGTATTAAATTTAACACTCAATAAATCTGATACAACGCATATTTCTGCCAAAACGTGTAACCCCTCACAGGTCGGTATGACTTCACAAGTGCTTAGAAATCAATATGGTTGCGATTCTTTGGTTATCACAACAAAGACTTTTGGACGGCACGACACGACCCGTAATACGTATGTTATTTGCACGGGCGACAGCGTTTTTGTAAACAATATTTGGATAAAAACAGGCGGTGAAACAAGGTTTAATCTCAAAAACACGGAAGGCTGTGATTCAATTGTAATTGCCAATATTGCCTTTACAAAAAAAGATACAACCTACCAAACAGCGACGAGTTGCGATATAACCCGAGTCGGTTTGGATACCATTCGGCGCATAAATCGGAATGGTTGCGATTCGCTTATTATTACCCGAACGACATTTTCAGTCAGTGACTCGACAAGGTTAAGGTTTACGACTTGCAACCCCGTTTTGGTGGGTGACAATATTCAGATTCTTCGCAACCGCTTAGGCTGCGATTCAGTTGTCATAAAGTCCTATGTTTTACAAAAAGCTGATACAACCTATTCATTTTCAAAGACTTGTAATCCAAATGATACAGGCATCAAACAATTGAATTTGCGTAATAGAGCCGGCTGTGACTCCATTGTTTTTGTTAAAACAACATTGAGCCGGCTTGACTCTACCCGTTTCATCAAGTTTATATGTGTGGGCGACAGTTTGGCTTTCAATGGTCGTTGGATAAAAAAAACAGGCACTTATTTTGAAACGCGGATAAATACAGAGGGGTGCGATTCCGTCCTAGTATTGACTTTAGATTTTTGGAAAAGAGATACAACGATTGTTCAAAAGACAAGTTGTAACCCGCTTTTAGTCGGCGATTCGATCAAAATACTGAGGGGGTATCGTGGTTGCGATTCTATCATCATAACACAAACGCGCTTAGTGCCGAGTAATATGAAAGACTCGCTAATTGTTTCAAAACCAATTAGTTGTAACACGGGGTCTGATGGCGCATTAATCATAAAAATCAATTCTGGTGGACTTTCACCTTTCAATTTCAATTGGAGTAATGGCATAAAAGGCAATAGTTTGACAAATCTGAAAGCAGGTTCTTATACCGTAACTGTGACAGATGCAGAAGGTTGTCGCCTCGTTGATTCCATCGTTATCCAAAATCCGCCCCCCCTCAGTATAAACGCTGTCGGTATTGCCCCACCTTGTTTTGGCAATGAATTTGGCAATATCCGTATAAGTTCAGTTGGTGGTGGCACAGTGCCTTATCGCTTTGTGTCAAACGTTGTGGCACAAAACATAACGACTTTACCGTCTGTTTTACTCAATATTCGCTTAGGCAATTATGCTTTTAAACTCATTGACGGCGCAGGATGCACATTAGATTCGACGTTAACAGTGCCGTCTGCACTTGAACGTAAAGTAGATGTTGGTGCGGATGTTACCATACAATTAGGCGATTCAGCACAAATTAATGCGTTTATAAATTTTACAAATGTTCGTTATAAATGGTCTCCAAAAGACGGTCAAATTCGTTGCGATACTTGCCTTGCAACGATTGTAAGTCCTTTAGAAACAACGGTTTATAAATTAACTGTTAAAGACGAATTTGGCTGTGAAGTGAGCGATGCCTTGACTGTTTTTGTTGATAAAAACCGTCCCGTCTTCATGCCAACCAGTTTTTCACCCAATGATGACGGTGTGAATGATCGTTTTACGGTTTTTTCAGATGCGAAAGTGCGCAAGGTGCAAGCCATGAAAATTTTCAACCGCTGGGGTACGCCTGTTTTTGAACAAAACGATTTTTTACCAAACGATGAAAGTCAAGGTTGGGATGGCACTATGCGTGGTGTTGTTTTGCCACCCGACGTCTATGTTTATTTTGTTAGGTTAGAATTTGTGGACGGCAAAGTCTATCAATATCAAGGCGATGTGACGATTATAAAGTGAGATTTTAGGATTTAAGCTACCGTTGCAGCATCGAATACTCTACAAAAATTACCACCGCCAACTTTCGCTATTTCAGCTTCGGTAAAGCCAGCCTTTAGCATTTCACCAACTACGGTGTAGTAAAAACCCTCTGTTTGGTTTTGCCAAGCTCCGTTGGTAAGCTCTCCAACACGTTCATTTTTCTTTGAATCATTCGTTGCATTGTTGGATATATAAGGTTTTGCCAATTTAGTATCGGTTCCTATACAAACATGGTCAACGCCAACGACATCAATCATTGCACGAACATTTTGAACATACGCCAATGGTGTTTCTGCCAAGTGTGTCCACACACCAATGACACCGCCAGTTTCTGCCACAATTTTGGCTTGTTCTTTACTGATAAGTCTTGGCTTCATCATTTTAGCAAACTTTTCATCTTTTCCCAATTGAGTATCAAGCCCCGTATGAGATATAACAACTGGTTTTGATGATACTTTAAGCGCACCATTAATAGCATCATTGCTACAATGAGTAAGGTCTATAAGGATACCCAATTTGTTACATTCTTTGATAACACTTACGCCAAATTCAGTGAGTCCGTTATACTTTGGAGGGTCGGTATAAATATCTCCTATTGGTACGGAAGGTTGGGCATCGTGAAGTAGGCAAAGAAGCCTTAATCCTCTTTTATAAGCGACTCCCAATCGTTCTAATTGCCCTTCTAAAAAATGCCCGCCTTCAACTGACTGAACAACGGTTGGCTTTTGTTGTTTGTGCGCTTTTTTCAAATCTTTTAAATTAAGGGAGCGTTTCATATTGTTGTTTTTCAAAAATTCATCCATTGCGTCCAAACCATTAATAAATCTTTCATAGGCTTGCCCTGGTTCAGTCAATTGTGGACGGTCAACAGCAAAAGTCATACAGATAGCCGACAAACCTGACTTCTTCATTTCGCCTAATAAATCAATTTTTGTCGTTGGCAATTCTGCAATCTTTGACGGAACATCAATATGATTATGCGTATCGAGTCCGATGGTCTTGGCTACAATCGCAGCGATTCTTGGGTCTATTTCATCGGTAGTCCAAGATGGAAATGGGTTCATAAAAATCGCTGCTCCTGCTCCAGTTACAGTAGCCATAAATTGGCGTCTTGACCATTTAGTTTGAAAATTTTCCATGTTTTTTAATCGTTTTTAAGTGTAAAGACGAAATAAATTGGTTGCAAAAGTAAAAAATCAAGTTTTTATTATTTTAAAAAGCCGACTATGACGGCAATTGTGAAGATGAAAAGGGGGATTTTGGGGGGATTTGTGGAAATTTACATAAAAATCGTTTTTTATGCAAATTACTTCGGAAACGTTTTTTTAATTGCGTTTTTCGTAGTCAATAAAAAAATCACAAAATTCGTGGCGCATAAAAAGAGCGAATATCGAATGATGTTTTTATTTTGCGTAAAAATAGAACGTCGAGAACATTAGTCTTTTTCTTTTTTTCAACAAAATCATAAAAAATGAAGATACATTGGGAAGGTGTTTACCCTGCCGTCACAACCAAATTCACGGCAGACGATAAACTCGATTTCGGTGCCATTGGCAAAAATTTTCAAACACAAATGGATGCGGGAGTGCATGGACTCATCCTCGGCGGTTCGCTCGGCGAGGCGAGTACTTTAGACGATGACGAAAAATTTGAGCTGCTGGCTTTTACGCTCGATTTAGTGAAGGGCAAAATCCCTGTTGTCCTCAATATTACTGAGGGGTCAACTCGGAGAGCCATTTCTTACGTCAAAAAAGCCGAAGCAATGGGCGCAGACGGTTTCATGGCATTGCCACCGATGCGCTACAAAAGTGACGACCGTGAAACGATTTACTTTTTCAAAGCAATTGCCGATGCTACGGATAAACCGATTATGATTTACAACAACCCTGTGGATTATAAAATCGAGGTGACGATTCCGATGTTCGAGCTATTGCTCAAAGAACATGCGAATATTGAAGCCGTCAAAGACTCGACAAGGGATATTACCAACATAACACGCTTGCGCAATGCTTTTGGCAACCGTTTGAAAATCATGGGTGGCGTGGATACTTTGTCTATGGAAGCTCTTTTGATGGGTGCTGATGGCTTGGTAGCGGGTTTGGTTTGCGCTTTTCCAAGGGAAACTGTGGTTATTTATCACTTAATAAAACAAGGACGAATAGCAGAAGCTACAGCGATTTATCGTTGGTTTTTACCACTTTTAGAGTTGGATATTCACTCAAAATTGGTGCAATACATCAAATTGGCTGAACAATATACGGGTATTGGCAACGAAATTGTACGTGCACCGCGCTTGATTTTAGAAGGTGAGGAGCGTGCGCAAATTGTTAAAGTCATTGAAGATGGCTTGAAGACGAGACCTGTTTTGCCTTCCATCATTTAATTCACCTCTTCAAAAACGAAAAGCATGGCAACAAAATCATTTTTCTGCATAGATGCCCATACTTGCGGCAACCCCGTTCGCTTAGTCGCTGGCGGGGGACCGATACTGAGGGGGGCAAATATGAGTGAGAAACGGCAACATTTTCTAAAAGAGTTCGATTGGATTCGCAAAGGTTTGATGTTTGAACCACGTGGACACGACATGATGTCGGGGAGTATCCTCTATCCGCCAAGCGACCCACAGAATGACATTGGCATTTTGTTCATCGAAACAAGCGGCTGCTTACCGATGTGTGGTCATGGCACGATTGGAACGGTCACGATTGCCCTTGAACAAGGCTTGGTAACGCCCAAAACGGAAGGTGTTTTGAACCTCGAAGTACCTGCGGGCGTAGTCAAAGCAGTGTATAAAATGGAAGGTAATAAGGTCAAGTCGGTTCGGATTACAAACATTAAATCGTACCTTCATACTGAGGGGGTGGAAGTTGAATGTTCAGGTTTGGGTACATTGCGTTTGGACGTGGCTTATGGCGGCAATTTTTATGGTATCATTGACCCTCAAGCCAATTTCAAAGGCATGGAACACCATACTGCCGATCAACTCATCAGTTGGAGTCGTGAAATAAGGGAAAAAGTGAACGAACACTACACGTTTGTTCATCCTGAAAACCCGACTATCAACGGTATGAGTCATGTGCAATGGACGGGTAAAACGATTGACCCGACTTCAACGGCACGCAACGCTGTTTTTTATGGCGACAAAGCGATTGACCGTTCACCTTGTGGCACAGGTACTTCGGCACGTATGGCGCAATGGTATGCACAAGGCAAACTGAAAAAAGGCGATGAATTTGTGCACGAAAGCATCATTGGTTCAAAATTTATTGGACGTATCGAAGAAGAAACGACGCTCGATGGTTATAAAGCGATAGTTCCGAGCATCGAAGGGTGGGCGATTATTCATGGATTTAATCACATTCTTTTTGATGATGAAGACCCATATATTCATGGTTTTCAAGTGATATAGTTTAACTGAAAAATAAAAAATTTAATTCAAAATATTAGAAATCAATAACTTAGTAACTTTAGAAATCGTTTTTTATTGAGATGGCTTCACAAAATCTGCAACGACTCATTCCTTTTATCGTCATCATCCCCCTCAGTATTTGGCTGATTTGGCGAGGCTTTCGCAATGAAAAAAAACCGCTTTGGCAGGATACGGCTGATATGTTGCGTAAAGACATTGTGACGCTTGGTCAATCACCTGATTCGCTGCGTTTGTTGTATAATCGGTTTCATGCCGACGATTCTGTTCCAGATTCTATCATCATGGGTTTGATAGCCAAACCTTACTTGCCGACGCAGCAGTTTGGCGGGTAAAAAGTATCAATTCTGAATAATGATTTTCTTTGTAATGATTTGATTGTCAACACTTAAGGAAATAAAATAAAGACCATTTGTCAAACCATCTATTGGCAAATCAACGACCCCCTCAGTATAAACGGCCTTTTCGGTTACAATTCGCCCAAGGGTATCAAAGAGCTTTAGATTTTTTGTACTACTACTATTCCAGTTTTTGATAGCGATACTCAAAACATAATGAGCGGGATTAGGATATGCCTCAAATGTCGGTTTTTTAATTTCGGTCACAGCGACAGGGTCACAGACATTATTGTTCATCAGCCCTGAACGAAAGCCTGTTAAGGCAGCCCACATCCGCGTTTTTTGTCCATTCGTAAAAAACGACATACAATCGTCGTTTGTGTAGTCCATATAATTGCGGAAATAATCTAAGGAATTGCTACAAGATTTGACCAAATCGGTCGGACATCCATCGTGAGGCCCTGCTTGACGTGGTGTATCTTCGACTTCGTCGTCGTCAATGCAAGTCGTGTCGCTGCCCCAAATATGCAAAAGATTGAAATAATGACCCATTTCATGCACTGCAATACGTCCATTTTGACGACCATCTCTCAAACTACCAACTGTCCCAAACGCCCGATAATCAACCACAATGCCATCTTCTTTTGGTCGAATTAAGGCTTTTGCAGGCGACGAAGCGACACCTAGAAAGCCATTGCTGAAGGCACAAACCCAGATATTGAGATATTTTTGAGGATTCCAAGCATTTGAACCGCCTTGAGCTGTATAAAAAACGCGACGACTAACGGTATCGAAATAAGAAGAACCGATATTGATGAAATTCGTCTGTCGGCGCACAATGCCTGTTGTGGCGTTGTTATTGGTGTCCCGTTTGGCGAGGCAAAATTCTATCTCACAATCAACGGCAAACCGTGAAAAAACAGGGTTTACAGTATTCTGTTTTCTGAAATCACGGTTCAAAGCATTTATCTGTGACTGAATTTGTGCGTCCGAAATATTTTCGAAAGCATTTTCCCAAACGACATGAACAACAACAGGAATACGCACGACGGCTCGTTGCTGAATATTATTTTGAAATGATTGACGGACATACCCCTCAGTATAGCGCTCAATATCCTCGTTGCGAAGGGATTTGAAATCACATATTTGGGAGAAAATGGAAAGTGGGAAAACAAAAATGAGAAAATATGCAATGTGTAAGCGTCTCATTTTGATTGTTTAAAAGTGAGCATAGTGAATTTTTCTGGACAAATGTAATGAAATAATATTTAGACTTCAAGTGTATGGTGAGATTTCTATTTTAGGTTGAAACTAAAATAGCGTCATAAATATTTAAATAAAAAAGAATATTTATTTTATATTTTAAAAAAGTAGTATATATTTGTTGCAGTTTTCTCATAGTATGTTTGTTTTTTTTCCTGCACGAGGTTACCTCCTTTGTGCAGGATTTTTTATTTTTGACCGTATTCTAAATGAAAACAACCGTTCCGTAAGAAACGTTTTCCTTTTTCGAAAATGGCAACTTTCGATAACTGATTTGGTTTTACCTTTGGACTATAAGTTTTCTCATAGTATGTTTACCTAGTCTTCCTGTGCCTTCCTCCTTTGGTACAGGATTTTTTTTTGTACCTACATTGAATTAATGAATTATTATATACAAAAATTTTGCCTATTTTTTTTTTACTCACCTCTGATGGGTTTTAAACGTGTTAGTTGAAAATAAATTGACCGTTTTCTTGTAAAATAATACCGTTTGCCCAGAAAATCATTCCATTTAAAAAAGAATTTATTTCGTCTCAAAAAAAAATGTTTATTTTGCAACTAAGTTTTCTCATAGTATGTTACTTTGTTGAGTTCCTGCATCTCGGTTCACGAGTTGCAGGAATTTTTTTTTGCCCTAAAGACTTGCCCATTATGTCTTTAATACCTTTTCTATCTATTCTAACTCACAGCATTTTTTTCAAAATAAATTTTTTCATTGGTTGTTATAAATTGTAAGATTTCTACATCTGCATCTGGCACACATTGAGTATTTGATTAACTTATTGTACAAAATCTATTATGAGAAATCATAATAGAATATTGTGCCAAATATTAAAAATTAATTTATTACCTGCCCGATTTTCATTACTTACGACTTTTATTTTTTTCATAATACCACCTTATTCTAAATAAAACAGACCGCTTGCTGTTTATTTTAGCACAAGAATTAAAAATAGTTTCATATATAAATATAATTATTTAATTTTGCTCCGTGTAGTTTTCTCATAGTATGTTTACTTCTCCTACATCTTCCCCCCTTAGATGTAGGAGTTTTTTTTTTGCCTTATTTTGACCACATATCCCCATGTGTGAAAAACGATAAGCCAAATAAATTTTTCAAATCTTAAATATTCTCTTTAATTTGTAGAATTATCCAAAATATTAAAAATTCAAAAAGTCTTTAAATGAAAAAATTATTTAATTTTCTACTATTAGTAGCGACTGTTTTAACGGTGTCTTCTTGTTTTGAAATTACAGAAGAAGTGACGGTCAACAAGAACGGGTCGGGCAATTATATAAGTACGATTGATGCGTCAAAACTGTCAGAACAAATGCAAATGTTAGCTGCATTTGATACGACGGGCGAAATGGTCCCCAAACTCAAATATTCGCTGGACTCTACTTTTTCGGAAACATTCAAAAAATATGCAAAAATCAAAGGTATTTCAAATGTTAATGTTGACACATCGAAGCCATATATATACAAGGTGAGTATGGACTTCAGTAATATGGAAGTGCTTAATGAAGTTGTAAATTTAGATAAAAAGGGTGATGATAGACAAAATCTTTATGCTTGGAAAAAAGGGCAACTATCTCGTAAAGACTTTGCTCTGAACCTTGACGACATGAAAATGGAGGATGATTCGCAAAAAGAAATGGCTAAATCTATGTTGGAAGGTATGAAATACACCATCATTTTTAATTTGCCTGGAAAGGTCAAAAAGTCAGTCAATAAAGAAGCAATAATTAGTGATAACAAAAAGACTGTCACATTGGCTTGTAGCTTACTTGATGTCATGGACAAAAAAGTCAGTTTAGGCAATGAGGTTAATTATAAATAGTGTTATTGTTTAATCAAAACACATCCGCAACTTGTCTAACGAGTTGCGGATTTTTTTTTGATTTGAAAAAACCGAACTCGTTTTTAGCGAAAATT
>JAYSQG010000218.1:0-32725 GCA_043721685.1 Saprospiraceae bacterium
TCCTTCGGCGATGTTCAATACCCAATTTGGTAGTTTTGCAGGTATGTTAGGCGTTCCAGTGCCTGAATTAGCCGTAAAACTCATACCCAATGGCGGCAAATTAGAAGCCCGTTTCAAAGGTAAAAACATGACACTCGGCTATTGGCGCAACGCCGAAGCCACCGCAAAAGCTTTTGATGAAGAAGGTTATTATTGCACAGGCGATGCCTTGAAATTTGTGGACGAAAACGACCCGAACAAGGGAATGATATTCGACGGACGCATTGCAGAAGATTTTAAATTAGATACAGGTACTTGGGTCAATGTCGGCGTTTTAAAAGCAAAACTCATTGCCGCAGGCAACGGATTGATACAAGACGCTGCGATAACAGGGCATGACCGTGCTTTTTTAGGGACTATTGTTTTTCCAGAATTAAATTTTTGTAAAAAATTAGCGGGTTTGGACGAGGATACAGATTTAGGAAATTCTAAAAATTTCCTAAATCTTATCGTGAACCACCCCTCTGTATTAGCCGCTTTGCAAACCGTTTTGAATGATTTTGCACAACACAGTACAGGCAGTTCAACGCAGATAAAAAGAGCCATTTTTGCCGATTTCCCTTTGTCCATTGATAAAGGTGAAATAACGGACAAAGGGTCAATCAATCAAAGGATGATATTGGCAAATAGGGTCGAGTATGTAGATAAACTGTATGAAAAAGAGCTGATTGAGCCTGTTTTAGCAGTTCAAAAATAGACCCCTCAGTATTTTACTCAATAGCATCCAAAATGTTCTAACTCATTCATTTTCAATTAAAAACAATAAGAATCATGAAACTAAATCCACCTTTCCGAGCCGACCACGTAGGCAGTCTTTTAAGAACGCCCGCCGTCAAAGAAAACCGTTTGCGCTGGAAACACGGCGAAATTTCTGATGATGCGCTTCGTGCCATTGAAAACCGAGAAATTGCCGAAACAGTCAAACGCTTGGAATCAACAGGCATGAAATCCATAACGGACGGTGAATTTCGCCGTGACTATTTCCACTTGGATTTTTTGCAACAACTCGATGGCGTAACCGTCACAGGTGGCATTGCTGCCAATCCGAACGCAAAAGTCGCAGAAGACAAATTTACGCCGCCCCAATTGAGTGTTACAGGCAAGTTGAAACACGCCCGAAATATCCAAGTCGATGATTTTAATTTTCTAAAATCAGTCACAACTCAAACGCCAAAAGTCTCAATCCCATCTCCAACAATGGTGCATTTTAGAGGTGGCCGCAAAGCCATTGCGATTGATGCCTACCCAGATATGGACGAGTTTTTTGAAGATTTAGCCGCTTGCTACCGCGATGAAATAGCCGCTTTATACGCCGCAGGTTGCCGCTATATTCAGTTGGACGACACCAATTTGGCGTATCTCTGCGACCCTAAAATGCGGGCAGCTGCTCAAGAACGTGGCGAAGATCCCAATGAATTGCCCCGCACGTATGCCGCTTTGATTAATTCGGTTATTGACAATCGTCCAGAAGACTTAACGGTCGGCATTCACCTTTGTAGAGGCAATTATCGCTCGACGTGGTTTGCAGAAGGTGGTTATGAACCTGTTGCAGAAGTGTTGTTTAATAGTATCAATGTGGATGCTTACTTTTTGGAATATGACGATGAACGTTCAGGCGATTTTGCCCCTTTGCGCTTCGTTCCCAATGATAAAGTCGTCGTTTTGGGCATTATATCTTCAAAATTGGCAGATTTAGAATCCACTGATTTTTTGACCGAGCGCATCAAAGAAGCGGCTAAATACATGCCTTTAGAAAATATGTGTGTCAGTCCACAATGCGGTTTTTCAAGTACACATCATGGCAATGCCTTGACGGAAACGCAACAATGGGAAAAGTTTGAACGCCTTGTGAAAACAGCGCAAACGATTTGGGGGGATTAAAAACGAAAAGTGAAAAATAAAAATTGATAAGAAATGGGTCTTAATTTAAAGGAAATCATCGCCATTGACGTGCATACACACGCCGAAGTCTCTTGCTGTCAACCGCATGACGATTATCGTCCAGAATTTGATGTGGCGTTTGCCAAATATTTCAAATCGGCGCATCGCCCAACCATTCAGGAGACGGCAGATTATTACCGTGAGCGAAAAATAGCCTTCGTCATGTTTTGCATTGATGCCGAATTTGAACTCGGGCGCCGCCGCATCCCGAATGAAGAAGTTGCGGAAGCTGCCTTGAAAAATGACGATATTATGATTGCTTTTGCGAGTATTGACCCGCACAAAGGGCGTATGGGTGCAAGGGAAGCCAAACGTTTGATAGCCGATTTTGGGGTCAAAGGCTTCAAATTTCACCCAACTGTTCAAGGTTTTTACCCCAACGACAGGATGGCTTTTCACCTTTATGAAGTCATTGCAGAAGCGGGTTTGCCGATGTTGTTTCATTCTGGACATTCGGGTTTTGGCAGTGGCGTGCGCGGCGGCGGCAGCTTGCGTTTGGAATATTCCAACCCCATGCACTTAGACGACGTTGCCATACATTTTCCAGATTCACCCATCATTATAGCGCATCCGTCCTGGCCCTGGCAGGATGAGGCTTTGTCGGTTGCGATGCACAAACCCAATGTGTATATTGATTTGTCGGGCTGGTCGCCTAAATACTTCCCCCCGCAGTTGGTGCAATATGCCAATACACAACTGAAAAACAGAATATTGTTTGGTACAGATTTTCCCCTGATTACGCCCGAAAGGTGGTTGAAAGATTTTGAAACCGCAGGCTTTAAAGAAGAAGTAAAACCCTTGATTTTGAAGGAAAATGCGATTAAAATGTTGAATTTGAGTTAACTAAATCCGTCGTATCAGCTCATAAAAGCGTCGTTGGCTAAAAAAATATTGGTGGGTTTGGAAAATAATTAACTTTGACAATTCATCCCCCCCTCAGTATTTTAGGACATTTTGGTGGGAAATAAATTTCCCGACTACAATTTGTTATATCGGATATTTTAACACCATTTCGCATTTAAAACAACAATAAGAATGAAAAACAGTATCGTTTTATTTTTACTCCTTTTATCTTTTTCTCTTTTTAGCCAAACGGCTAAACGTGACACAGGCAGACTCAATGGTGCTGCCTACGAAATCCAAATTCCCGCGAATTGGAACAAGAAACTCGTCATGTACGCACATGGTTACGAGCAGCCTACTACGCCCCGAAATACGCTCAATCGCAATGCGATGTTGAACGTTTTTTTAGAACGCGGCTTTGCCACAGCCCGTTCATCGTATAGCCGTGTCGGTTGGGCATTGCCCGAAGGCGTGGACGATACGGAGGCTTTGCGCAAATTATTTGCAAAAAAATTTGGCAAGCCTGACTCCTCTTTCATAACGGGTCATTCTATGGGTGGCGGCATCACCGTTGCTTCTATTGAAAAATTTCCAAAAGAGTACAATGGTGGTTTAGCCTTGTGTCCTTTGTCGAGTCGTGCGTATGAATTGACACAAAGAGCTTTTGATTCCTATGTGATTTTCAATGCTCTTTTTCCCAATTTACTACCGCCTATTGCAGACGTGATGAGTGGCAAAGCTCCCGCTGTTTTTACAGGCGATGGTCGAGAAAAAATAGGGAAAGCCTTCGAAGTCATCGGAAAAATCCAGTATAAAGACGGTTTAATGGCTGAATATGCCAAACATTATGACATCAAATTGCAAGACCTGCCTTTCAATTTGATGTTTTCTGACGGCGTTTTAAGGGATTTGGCGGCGCAATCTGGCGGCAATCCATTTGACAATACCAATACAATTTACTCTGGTTTTCCAAACGATTGGGAGATTAACAAAAAAGTAGAACGTGTGTCGGCAACGGCTTCCAATAAACGGCTCACAACCTATGACCGTTCAGGCATTATTGACAAACCTTTATTGATGATGCACACGACTTATGACCAATTGATACCCCCTCAGTATGGCTTGGATAAATACGATAATTTGGTGCATCAAATGCACAAAGAGCAGAATTTGAAGACATTTTATACCAACGGACAAGGGCATTGTGCATTCAGCAATGAGCAAACGGCTATCGCTTTTGATGCGCTTCGGGCATGGGCAAAATCGGGTCAGAAGCCAACAGGCATGGCTGTTGCGTCTCCGACAATGCCTACAAAAGATACACTTTGCTACGAATTACGTGTTTATTGGACTGCTCCTGGCAAATTGAATGACTTGATGAGACGTTTCCGCGACCATACGACCAAAATTTTTGAAAGTCATGGCATGACAAATGTGGGCTATTGGACACCTTTGGACAATCCTGACGGCAAGCTCTATTACATTCTTTCGTACCCGAATAGAGCTGCGAGAGATGCTTCTTGGAAAGCATTTATGTCAGACACAACTTGGCAGCGAGTGGCAAAAGAAAGCGAAGTAAATGGTAAAATAGTGACCAAAGTGGAAAGTGTTTTCTTGAAAACGACGAATTTTTCACCAAACAATACGCTTTCAAGCCTAAACAGCAATGTTTGGGAATTTCGGATTTATCACACCACGCCTAATAATTTGGACAATCTTTTGAGCCGTTTTAGAGATTTTACAGTCAAACGTTTTGAACAATACGGTATGACCAATAAGTTTTATTGGACGCCCACCGATGCCGCACAAGGTGCAGACAATACGCTTTACTACTTTTTAACGCACCAATCGCCAGAGGCTGCAAAAGTCGCTTTTGATAAATTTCGTAGCGACCCAGAATGGATTGCAACCCGCAAAGCATCGGAAGTAAAAGGCGGTGGACCTTTGACAACAAGTGTGGAGTCTATTTTGATGTATCCAACTGATTTTTCAAAGTTGAAGTAGAGATACTTAACATAATGTAAATTATTGAAAATTTGGTTTGTCGTACGTGTCGGATACTTCAAAAGTATCCGACACGTTGATAAATTAGCTAATCCGTGAAATTCGTGACTCTAAAACCCTACATTTGCCCCTCAAAATACGCATAAATGAAATTTCATCAACTCAATATCAAAGACATTCGCCGCGAAACCGCTGATTGCGTTTCGATTGCGTTTGACGTACCCGAAGCCTTGAAAACGGAATTTGCCTTTACGCAAGGGCAATATTTGACTTTAAAAGCCCATATCAACGGCGAAGAAGTGCGCCGCACTTACTCCATTTGCACTGCACCGAGCGATAATGAGTTACGGATTGCAGTTAAAGAAGTGACCGATGGTGTTTTTTCAACTTATGCCAATCGTGTTTTGAAAAAAGGGGACGTTTTGGAAGCGATGCCACCGTTAGGACATTTTTTCAGCCCCCTCTCCGAAGGAGTCCATTCGGACAGTATAAACACCCAAAAACACTACGTTTTTTTCGCTGCAGGCAGTGGCATAACGCCCGTTATATCCAATATCAAAGCCGTTTTGAAAGCAGAACCCCTCAGTATTTGCACCTTAATTTATGGCAATCGTTATGTGTCAACCATTATTTTCAAGGAAGAAATTGAGAATTTGAAGAATATGTATTTAGGGCGTTTTCAAGTCTTCAATGTCCTAAGTCGTGAACGCACAGAGTCCGAATTGCTGCATGGACGCTTGGATAAAGAGAAAATTGCTTGTTTTTTTGATAAAATCCCTCATTTAGGGGGTGGTGATGAATTTTTCTCTTGTGGTCCGATTGAGATGACAGAAGCATTGAAAGCGGTTTTGACAGAACAAGATGTTGATGAAAAACACATACATTTTGAGCTTTTCAATGCGCCCAAAACTCAAAACTCAAAACTCAAAACCCAAAACGCCATTGACAGTCTCGCCACCATAAAACTCGATGGGCTGACCTTTGATGTGCCAATTGATAAAGGTCAAACGATTTTAGAAGCTGCCCAAGCTGTGGGTGCCGATATGCCTTATGCTTGTAAAGGTGGCGTGTGTTGCACTTGTCGTGCGAAACTTGTTGAAGGCGATGTTGAGATGTTGGTCAATTATGCTTTGACGAAAGAAGAAACGGATGCGGGTTTTATTTTGACGTGCCAAGCGATTGCTAAATCGGATAAAGTGGTGGTTGATTTTGATATAAAATGACCCCCTCAGTATTTTACAGAATAATAGGGTTTTCAATAAAAAAAAACAGCCGATAATGTAGCATTATCGGCTGTTTTTACTAGAAAACCAAGACATTACTACTTCTTAGTTGCCTTATATTTTGGATTGGCTGGGTCTGTAAAGTCTAATTCAAAACTCCAAGTACCTGCAGTCACGCCAAAGTTTTTGCCACCTGCTGTTAAAGGAGCAGCCACACCGCCAGTTGTAATAGGTGCGGGTTCAACGCTACCGGGTGCGCCCCAATTGACTCCCCAATCGTCGTTTTCACGGAACTTAATTTGAGCTGCTGTCAATACCACATTGTTTAAGACATATTTTTTAGTGCTTAAATCATAAGTGAATTTGACATCGGGTCCACCCCAACCGCCTGGCGTTGCATCGCCAACAATGCCGATTGGCTTGTATGGTCTGCACGTATATTTGAGTTTTTTCAAATCAAGTGTCACCAAATACGTGCCTTTTGCAACACCAAAGTTTTTACCGCCTGCGCTTAAACCGCCTTCTACACCTGTTGTGAGAATTGGATCAGGTTCAACACTACCTGTAGAACCATAATTGACTGCCCAATCGTTGTTTTGACGGAATTTCATTTGACCTGCATTAACAGTAATGACACCACGCCAAAGGTCAACCGTTGGGTCGTACATCAAAGGTGCATCTGGACCATTCCAGCCATTTGCTGTGGCATCACCGACAACACCCCAAGAGTAGGCTTCGACTTTGTAGGTCAAAGCGACTGGATTCATCGTGATTTTGTACATTCCTTTCTTAATACCCAAGTTTTTGCCCCCTGCTGATAATGTACCTGCGGGTGTAAGGTCAGGCTCAACACTGCCCGATGAACCTAAATTGACTGCCCAATCATTGTTTTGACGGAATTTGATTTGACCATCGTTCACGGTGACATACGCCACAAGCACGTTGGTAACGTCCGTTTTATAAAAAGGTAAATCGGGACCATTCCAACCGCCCGGAGTCGCATCGCCGACAACGCCCCAAGTTGTACTCAGGTCTAATTTCTCAGAATAAGCGGTTGCTTTTAGATTATTGATGGTCGTTGACAAAACAGTTGCTGCACCGATGAGGCAATCCACTCTGAAATCTAAATCACTCGCAGCACCCGGCAATAAGCCAAAGTTTAACATGATGGTGTTCAATTCTGATGCTTTGAAAACCTTTTTCAAGTTCGCACCGACACCAATAACCGTTGGTTTTGCGAAATTATTCCCTTTTTTGTCAATATAAATGCTGTATGAAGCAGCTGCGGGGAAGCCAAAATCCGGCGTAACCCAAGAGACCGTCAAAGCATCATTAGCCGCATTGTCTTTCAGCAACACCAATGTATTAGCAGAAAGTGTTGCTGTAAGTACAGCACTTGGATTCAACACGATCTGTGTTTCCTCCTTTTTACAGGCACCCCAAGCCAAAACAAAGGCAAGCCCTAAAAACAATATTTTATTTAAACTTTTCATTTTATTTGAATTTTGACATATTTTTTAATTGAATAACAGACCCCTCAGTATATTTAAGAGACTGAGCATCACGTTCGGGGAACTTCAAAAGTTCCCCGAACGTAAAACATCTTCTCTCAATATCCTGTATTTTGTTTCAAATTCGGATTAGCAATCACGTCAGCGGCTGGCAGTGGGAACACATTGAGGTTGTCCGATACGGCTGCACCTGATTTTGTACCGCCTTTCCATTGCCATAGATATGCGCCTGTTGTGAATTTTTTGAAACGAATCAAGTCCGTCCGACGGTGCATTTCCCAATACAATTCACGTCCACGCTCGTTCAAAATATCATCTAATGTGATGGTTGTCAACACTGTACGTGTCGTTTTGTATGCTCGTTGGCGCAACGCATTGACATACGTTAAAGCTTGTGCCGTTGTGCCGCCCGTACCACCCCTCAGTACCGCCTCGGCATACATCAAGTGTACGTCAGCCAAACGGAACATTGGGAAATCGGTATCGGGGAAGTTGCCTTCAGGGTCGCTACCTGCTTTGCCCGCTTGGTCAACATTTTTGTATTTCGTGATGGCATAACCATTTTTGAAATCGCCAATATCGTCAATGTCAAGGGTTTGACCGTCGGTGTAGAACATGGCGCGGGTATCATCATAATCCACGGTATTTCCAGATTTGTTGAACAAAGCCACCAAATCCTTAGTTGTCCGCAAACCACCCCAGCCGCCATTGATGCCAAAATCAGCCGCTCTCATCGTACCACCGACAGGTGCATGAACTAAAAACGTCATGCCGCCCCATGTTTTGGTGCGTAAGCCATCGAAACGAACGGCAAAAATGACTTCTTTCGATGCATCATTACCGATTTTGAAAAGGTTTTCATACTTTGCTTCAAGCACATAACCACCAGCAATGACTTTGTTGCAATAAGTAATACAGTCCGTCGCACGGCCTGTGCCTGTATATACTTCTGCATTCAAGTACAATTTAGCCAAAAGTGTCCATGCAGCACCTTTGTCAGCACGACCAAACTCATTTTTCCCTGGGTCTGGTAACAAGGTTTCAATCTCTTTCAGTTCCTTTTCAACATAAGCAAAAAGGTCTGCACGATTGGTTTGCTTTGGCAAAAAAGCACCCAATGGGTCAGCATCTGTAACAAAAGGCGGATTGGCAAACATATCCATAGCGTGCCAATAGCTCAATGCACGCATAAAACGGGCTTCTGCACGGTAGTTTTTGATATTGGTATCGCCACTCAAACCGCGTTCAGACAGTTTCCCATCGGTTGTTTCACGAACAAACTCGTTGCACAAAGTGATTTGATAAAAAATACGGTAGTACATCGCTGCAATAAATTCATTGGCAGATGACCATTTCATATTGTGGTAATCCTTGATACTACCGTCGTTCCAACCGATGACAGCTTCGTCGGTTGTTAACTCTTGCGCTTTGTAGTATTGGCGCAAATAAGTTGAGAAGCCTTCGTCAATACCGCTGATGTCGGGTTTACCTGCAGGTCCTTGTTGACCACTGACCGCCAAACCCGCGTAAACTTTGGCAATGATAGCGCGGTAGTTAGCTGGATCATTATAGACTGTGGCTGATGTAATGTCGTAAAAAGGCACTCTATCGAGGTCTTTCACGCACGATTCGAAAACGGTCAGAGCCGTAATCAAAGCAAAGAATATTATTTTTTTACTATTTTTCATGTTACTTAGTTTTTAAAATTGAACATTAAGACCCAATGAATAAGTACGTGGGCGTAAATAAATATTGTTGTCAATACCGCCACTTATTTCAGGGTCAACACCTGTATAATTCGTAACCGTAAAGACGTTTTGAACAACAGCTGTCAAACGAACCGTATATTTGTTTTTGAACAATGAACTCAAATCATAGCCAAATGTCAAATTGTCCATTTTCAAGAATGAAGCATTCTGAAGATAATAGTCAGAGAAATATTGTGCATTCCTGAAATCTGTTTCCAAAACATTGCGAGCAGGACTATACAAATAATTTAATGAATTAGAACTGAATGTACCGCCTGCGTTCACATCACTGTACATATAGTTACCAATACTACCCCTCAGTACAAAACCGAAACTAAAGTCTTTGTAAGACAAATTGGACGTGAAACCAAGTGTATAGTTAGCATCTGGCTTTTGGAACAAATATTTGTCTTCCACGGTGATTTTACCATCGCCATTTCTATCTACATACAAACCTTCAATAGGGTATCCTTCGGTGCTATAAACTTGCTGAAAAACATAAAAAGAATTTTTGGGTGCACCAACAGAGTGAATTTGAATGGTGTTACCCACGGCACCGCCAATACCACCTGTTGTGACACCGACAAATTTAGGGTCGTCAACCAAAGTCAATTTAGTGATTTTGTTTTGATTATAACCCAAAATGAAATTAGCTTCCCAAGTTAAGTTCTTCATTTTAACAGGTACAGTGTTCAAAGTCAACTCGATACCATTGTTTTCGAGTGTCCCAATATTACTTTTGATACGGTTTGTGAAGTTCGCACCCGCAGGAATATTGACATCGTTGAAAAGCTGTGATGTTTCACGGAAATAGTAGTCAATCGCGCCTGAGAAACGGTCACTTTTAAACGCAAAATCCAAACCAACGTTGGTTGTTGCTGTTTTTTGCCAAGTCAACAATTCGTTGAAGCCTTCTGGACGCAATGTTGAAATATATGTATTTCCGAAAGGATATTGTGCTGTATTACCACCTAAAGAGAAGGTTTTCAAGCCATTATAGTCGCCAATACCGTCTTGCTGACCTGTTACGCCATAACCCACACGCAATTTCAAATCAGAAAACAAGTTTTTGCCAATGCCCTCTTCTGTCATACGCCAAGCCAAAGCAACGGCAGGATAGGTAATCCATTTATGACCCGGAGCCAATTTTGAAGAACCGTCACGACGTGTTGTAAACGTCAATAAATAGCGGTCTTTGAAACTAAAATTCGCACGACCAAAGAACGAAACCAAAGTAGATTGGCTTTTAGGCGTGACCGCAGACGGAATCGTATCGCCTTGACGAATGCCTTTCAAGTTGAAGAAATTGTTAACACCTTCAAAGTAGAAATCTTGATAACCATAACCTGCCATGATATCCGCACGGAAACTGTTGATTTCTTTGGTATAGTTCAAATAAGATTCAAACGTTTTAGCCGTCCGAGATTGCGTATAAGTGTTGTTTAAGCCTTTAACTAACGCCGCAGAAGCTGCAGTACTGTCTTTTTTTGTATAACCATCAGTATTCGCTTGGTCAATAGCGACATTCATATTAACCCTCAAATCTGGAAAAAAATGGAATTTGTAATCCACAATCGCATTTGCAATATGACGGTTGACATCACTGACATCTTGTCTTGAATGTAATAAGCCCAATGGATTACGTCCTGCCAAAGTAGCCAAAGTACCGTCTGGATTTAACCATTCAAAATAGCCTTGATAAGCATCTTTATTGGTGTATGGCGACTTTGTAGGGTCGAAAAAGACCGCACCACCAATCGCTCCTTCGTCTGCAAATTTACTTTTTGCAAAAGACCCTTTGTAGCTGAAATCCACTTTCAAATGGTCGTCAAAAAGGCGTGGGTTGACATTCAAACTGACAGATTTTCTCGCCATATTTGAATTCAAAAGGATACCATTTTGGTCTAAATAACCCAAATTCAAACGATACGGTAATACTTTTGCCACAGTACCCGAAAAACTCAAGTTTTCGTCATGGCTGAAAGCATTCCGATAAATCAATTTTTGCCAATTAGTGTTTTCTGTCCCTAAAAGTGCTTTTTGACTGGCATTACCTACTTTATTGACCAACGTTCTCACTTCATCACCCGTCAGTACAGGCACATATTTTACAGGTTGCGCTGAAGACAATACCGTTGTGAAACCAACATGGAAAGCATCGCCTTTACGCCCTTTTTTAGTCGTTACGATGATAACACCGTTTGAGGCACGCGAGCCATAAATCGCTGCTGCCGAAGCGTCTTTCAATACGTTGATACTTTCGATATCATTTGGATTGATCAATGCCAAACCATTCGCAATGCCACCAATGCCACCTGTTGCCAAAGGCACACCGTCCACAACAATAAGTGGATCGTCAGCAGACAATGATGAACCGCCGCGAATACGAATACGGCTACCAGATCCTGGCGCACCGCTACCGGGCGTAACAGCGACACCTGCGATTTTACCCGCAATGAGTTGTTCGGGCGAAGCAATATTACCTTTTTGGAAATCCTTTTCGTTGACAGTTGCAATAGCACCCGTCAAGTCTTTTCGCTTTTGCGTGCCATAACCAATAACAACCAATTCACCAAGCGTTTTAGCATCTTCTGCTAATTTAACTTTGATAATTGATTGATTACCAACCGCCACTTCTATGGTTGACAAACCAATAGAAGAAATGACCAAAACGGCATTTTCGGGTACTTTTAAGCTGAAAGCACCGTCTAAATCTGTTATTGTGCCGTTCGTCGAACCTTTTACGACAACGCTTGCACTCGGAACACCTGCTCCGTCAGCACCTGTCACTGTACCTGTGACTGTGCGTTGTGCCATTACTGAGGGGGTCATCGCCAATCCAAAAAGCATCAGGACGAGTACCTTTTGCCAATTAGAAAGATGTCGTATGAACCCATTTTGTAAACGTAATTTTTTCATACAATTTGATAGTTTAGTTGAATAAATACTTTTATAATTATGAATGATAAACGATGAATGATGAATAAATTCACCAACACTTGTTTGTTAGTTTAATTCTATAACCCAAGCTGTTTGAGCAGGTATCGTTAAGTTTGATAAATCTGAAATTGTTTCGTTAGTTATTATGTTTTGTCCCGATTTTGCCCCCCTCAGTATTTCGCTATAAAAATCGGTTTTTATGACCATTTCCTTATCATTAGTATTGGAAACAATCATAATTTTTTGCTTGTCTGTATAACGGAAATAGGTATAAACACCGTCTTTTGGTGCGAATTGCATCATTTTACCTTGTGTCAAAGCAGGAGACTGCTTGCGGTAATTAGAGAGTTTTTTGACAAAATCAAAATACTCATTTTCCAAATCTGTTCTGCCCGATGCAGCGAACTTATTGACTTTATCTTCAGCCCAACCACCTGAAAAATCTTCTCGCACATCGCCATCGCTCCGCTGCCTTGACTTATTCATACCGATTTCAGTACCATAATAAACTTGCGGGATACCCCTCAGTGTCAACAGCCAAATCATACCCATTTTGAACTTTTGGGCATCATTATTAATAACGTTTAAGAACCTATCTGTGTCGTGGTTTTCCCAAAAAATGACGTTACGTGTGGCATCTTGATAGACAAAGTCTTGTGCTAAGGTTTGATACAATTTATTCACACCGCCGTCATTCCATAGTGCTTTTGAAGTCAAAGCATCCTTCATAGCGTTGAAAATCTGAAAATCACAACCACCTAATTGATTGGATTTAAAAGGTAAATCCAAGTGATTTTTAACAAAATATGCTTGATTCATCACCGACCCAACCCATGACTCGCCAAACATAAAGACATTTGGAAATTCATCCATCAAGGCTTGATTGCAGCGATTCATAAATTCTAAATCGCAATACATATAGGTGTCAATGCGCCAAGCATCAACGCCAAAATATTCGGTTGACCAAATAGCATGTTGAATCAAATAAGTCGCTAAATAAGGATTGCGCTGGTTCAAATCGGGCATCGTCTTTACAAACCAACCATCAGACATGAGTTTTTTGTCAGAATTTGACGCATAAGGGTCTAAAATCGTTTGATTGCGATGCGACGAACCTGTGTAAGTGTCCCACTGATTGACCCAATCGTGCATGGGCAAGTCCTTGAAAAACCAATGTTCGCTCCCACAATGGTTGTAAATGGCATCTTGTACCACTTTCAAACCTTTGGCATGTACCGCTTTTGTATAGTCGAGATAGGCTGCGTTGCCCCCAAAACGTGGGTCAACTTGATAATGGTCTGTGAAAGCATAGCCATGATAAGAACTATAAGTACGTCCGCCAGACGACGAGATGGGTTGATTATTTTCTAAAACAGGTGTTAACCACAAGGCAGTTGCGCCCAAATCGTTGAGATAATCGAGGTGATTGACAATACCTTTTAAGTCGCCACCATGCCGCAACGAATGTTCTTGACGGTTACGAACCGTGTCTTTTAGGTTGGTAAAACGGTCATTTGAAGGATCGCCGTTGGCAAAACGGTCGGGCATAATCAAATAAACCAAATCGCTCGGCGACAGCCCTTGTGGCTTCGCCGAACGATTTTTCAGTTCGTAGTTTTTGGTTACTGTTTCTCCATTTTTTGAAAAAACGAATTCTAAAACGCCCGCTTGTGCCGTTTTGTCAATCGTTATATCCAAAAAAAGATAGTTCGGGTTTTCGACCATCTGAACGGCTCGAAGCGATACACCTGTGTAAGGCTTCAAAGACACTTTTGATGCCGAAACGTTTTTACCATAAATTAAAATTTGCAAACTTGGGTTGAGCATTCCGACGTACCAATTCAAAGGATGCACCTTCTGAATATCAATTGGTTGAGCTTCGAGACTTATCCCCCCCCTCAGTATAAAGATGAGGAATAGAGTCGTTTTTATCAACTGATTCATGTTGGTTAGCTGTTTATCTAATTAACTTAGTGAGCGACAGAAATTTCAATGTGCAAAACAAGGAAGAAAGGGCTTTGGTAGAGTACCACATTGGAAAACATCCCTACCACTTTTGGAGAGTGGAACATTTTAAGGTATAAAATTTTGAAAAAAAGAGTTATTTTGCAATATTCTTTGCATTTTTAGTATGCTTTGCGATATTTGAAGGTTGTGGTTTTTATGTTTAAAAACTGAAAAAAATTGAATAGTTTTGTCATCTAAAACGAATTTGAAAATGAAATCACCATTCCCCTGCATGAATCCTTGGCTCGAAGGATAGGGCATGGATTCAGCAAGTTGTGCAAACGGCATGATTTTTCAACGAAAGGGATTAAAAAACACAAGCGTTTTGGCAATATGCTCCGTCCAATAATCCCAAGAATGTTCCCCCGCAAACTCCTCATAAATATGTGGAATATGGTGTTTTTCTAAATCTTCATGCAATTGACGATTGTATTCAATCAATAAATCGTCGCTACCACAATCAAATCGAAAAGGCGGCAAAACATCTTTATTTTTTATTAAATAATCCAAAACACCATCTTGTTCAAGGGCTTTATCGGTCAAATCGTCAAAATCTGCCACAAATAAAGACATTTGGTTGAAATGCGTAATGGACGAAAGCCCCGAAAATGCCTTGAATACTGAGGGGTACTTCGCACCCAAACGCAATGCCCCAAAACCACCCATCGAAAGACCTGCGATGAAAATAGGAGATTCATCATTGACTTGTTCAATCTGTTCTTTCACCACTTGAATCACATCTTCAACAATCCACTTTTCATAATTTTCGGTTTTATGTGGCAGATAACCGCTGCCATCGCCAAATAAACCATCGGATGGCATGACGAGAATCATCGGTTTTATGCTGCCTTCATCTATCAAACGCTGCGCTGTTTCATGCACTTTTGCTTTCATTGACCATACCCAATGACTGCCGTAAACGCCGTGTAGTAAAATGACGATAGGTAAACCGCTTAAATCCTCTTTTATACTGAGGGGGGTAAAAACGCTGATGTCTGCGCGTTTTTTGAGTGCATTACTTTTGACGGTAATGAAGCTGAAGCCTTGAAAAACGCCTGTTCTTGTGGTAAAAAATTCTGTCATTTGAGTTTGGTTTAAAAATAGGTTGATCGAATCTATTTTAAATTTAAGAGATGTTTTAATTATTAAAAATAATCCTGTAAAATAACAGAAAATCCAAAACCGCACCTTTGCCTTTATTTGCTAAAAACGATGTAATTTTACCTTGATTTTAAATTTCTATTTACATGAACGCTAAAATTAGCTAAAAATGAAAGCCACTTACGAGCAATTGAGCGACAATATAGAAAGTTCTTTCTTGCTAAGACAATTCAACTTGCCGAAATTTGATGCCCCGTTTCACTTTCATCCCGAATTGGAATTGACATTCATCGAAAACAGCAAAGGGAAACGTTTTGTGGGCAGACAAGTCAGCGATTTCGCAGCAGGTGATTTGGTTTTGTTGGGCGAAAATGTGCCGCATTGTTGGCTCAATACAGAGGGGGTGGATTTAGCAAAATCTACTGTTATTCAATTCAAAACAGATTTTTTAGGCACATCTTTTTTAGAAATTCCTGAAATGGTGGCTATCCAATATCTATTTCAAAAAGCACAATCTGGCATTTTGATTAAAGGCAAAACACGCGATGTCGTTGCCGATAAAATGTCTTTTGCAACAGCGACAAACCCTTTTCAAAAACTTTTGCAACTCCTTGATATCCTTCAAATAATAGCTATTTCAAACGAAACAGAGTTGATTGACCCTCAATTTTCGACCACTACCCTATCGCCGATTGATACCGAGCGTTTCCAAAAAGTCTATGCTTTTATTATTGCCAACTATACACAAGACATTGATTTAGAAACAATTGCAGCCGTTGCACACTTGACACCCACAGCGTTTTGTCGTTATTTTAAAAAAATGACCCGTAAAACTTTGGTTGAGGTCGTGACAGATTTTCGCATCAAACACGCTTGTCAGTTGCTGACTTCAACCGACAAATCGGTTTATGATATTTGCTTTGAAAGCGGTTTTGGGAATATTTCTTTTTTTAACAAACAATTCAAAAATGCCTTGGGGTATAGCCCTTTGGCTTATCGAAAAATGTTTATGGGTTTTTAGTGCGCAGGAACGGACATAAGAATACGGAGTACCCCCTCCGTATTTGCGCAGTCTGTAAGACGTTGCTTCCCATCTGTTGCCATTAATTTCAACCCACTACAAACTGTAGTAAGTTGAGATTCTCGCACTTTCAAGACACTCCAATACCTCTTTGGGTCGGTACTTTCAGTTAAAATGCCAATGACATCAATAACGGAAAAAAACCATTGATCTTCATGCCAAATCTTGCGAATTTCTTTACCTTCAAAAGGCATTAATTTGTTTTGATTTTCCATTTTTTCTCAAAATTTATATGAATACGTCATAAAATCAAACCCTTGCAAAGCATTGCCTGAAGCATCAAACAACGTGTTATTATCCCAACTTGAGCCTGTTCCCCAAAGGTCTTTCATAGAAGACGTAATCCAAGCAGGTTCCCAATACATGATACCCGAACCGCCTGCCGTGATAACCGTTTGCGTCAAATCCTTCAAATAGTTGTATTGCCCTTCCGAAGTCAAAGGATACTGAGGGGTCTTCGTCGGGTCAGACATGATGTTGTTGTAAGAATCGGCATTGGCAGTTGTCCAAGAGTAAGCGGTTTCGACAATCATGACTTTTTTACCATATTTGGTTTTTAAATTTTTAATCGTTGTGCCAATATCTGCCATACTATTAACGGTTGACCATTGATAATAATGAGACAAACCCAATACGTCAAAATCCGTTTCGCCACCTTTATTTATGACACCATCTGCCCACCAATCGCCATTTTGCAACTGTGCAACGTGCAGAATAATCTGTGGTTTAATGGTTGAAGTCGCTGAAAAATCACGCACGGCTTTAATGCCGCTTTTCAATAAATCAGCAAACGGTTGATAATTGTTATTAGTGATTTTTCCAACAGGATAACACATACCACCATTGTTTTCATTGCCAATTTGTATCATTTCAGGTGTTAAATTCCTTGTTTTCAAGTAATTTAGCACTGCTAAGGTGTAATTATAGATCGAATCTTTCAAAATACTGAGGGGTAGTCCTTCCCATGCTTTTGGCACGTCTTGCTTGCTTGGGTCTGCCCAAATATCGGAATAATGTAGGTCAAGGTTGACGGTCATACCTGCGTCTTTCGCCCGTTTGATGGTTTTCGCCACGTCAACAATGTCGTTGTACATTTTACCATTGTTCAAAGGTGCTGACCACGTTGGACTGTGCCACAGGCGCACCCGCACGAGGTTCGTACCACGCTCTTTGCACAATACATAAGGGTCTTTCACTTTCGTTGAATCCTTGTAAATGCCGCCATAGTCTTGTATTTGATTGACATAAGATAGGTCTGCACCCATCACAAATTTGTCGGGTGTGTAGAAAACACGTGTCGGTGTTGTGGGAATTATAGGCGTTTCGCCACCTTGCGTTTTTTTACATGAAGCGGCAGACATAAGGAAAGATACGCTTATGAGTATCACATAAAGGCGTATGTTTTTTAATCGTAAAAGCATGATAAAGTTGTTTAGTTTAAATTTGAGAATAAGTAAGTCACAAGTTAAATTGCATTGAAAAAACATTCATTCTTTTTCGTCATCGGGTTCATTTAAGGCTTTTTCTCCTTCATTTCCTTTCAAATGAAGATAGTTTTCAGGACTAACGACTGTTTGATTCCGCAATTTTTCAAAACTCATACGTGCGCCACCTGCGGCATGTCCACCCTTTTGAGCCGCATCAAAATTGTCATTAAAACCTTGTGCATCCTCTTCTACGGTATAACTACGGGTCGCATCTTCTCCTAACATCGTGAAAATGAGTTCAAGGTTTGTCATGTGGTCCCGTAAGTTTTCTTTTTCCAAACCCTTTAATTTCGCATGTTGAGAAGGCGTTAAACCAAAAGTACCCCGAGCGATTTCAGCCGTTAACACAGCATATTCCTGTCCTTCTTTGACACCTCGATTTTTCCATTCATCGTTGTGCCAAATTTTGCGAATTTTAGATTCCTCAAAAGAAATGACCTCGTTTTTCATATAAATTGATTTAAAATGCGTGTAAAAGTGGATAAATCGAGTGCCAAAGTACAAAAAAAAGGATTTGGTAGCATCGAGCTACCAAATCCTTGAATTGAGGAATAAGGTGTTTTAAAATCCTTATTTACCTGCACCCGGCACATTCGCAGGATTTAATAAATCATAGAACTGATTCAACTTAGGCATAATGATGATGCGTGTACGACGGTTCGTTGAGCGACCCTCTAAAGTTGCATTGTCAGCCAAAATATTGTATTCGCCACGACCCGCAGCAATCAATTTGTTTGGATCAATTTTGAAATTCTTTTGTAAAGCACGAACAACAGATGTCGCTCTTTTTACACTCAAATCCCAGTTGTCTTCAAAACAAGCGTTTTTGATTGGCACATTGTCGGTATAACCTTCAACCATGACCTCAACATCAGGTCTTGATGAGACGATTTGAGCAATTTTGCCCAAAACTTCATTCGCTCTTGTTGTGATATTTGCACTACCGCTTTGGTAAAGCATTTTGTCAGACAAATTGATAAATACAACCGTTTTGTCAACTTTAATGTCCACATCTTGGTCGTCAATACCGTCTTTCAACACACTTTTCAGGTTCACCGCTAAAACCAAGTTGATAGAATCCGCTTGTGATTTAGCCGCTTGAAGGTACTTGATGTATCTGTCTTTACCTTCCAATTGATCCAAAGTGGTTTTGATGTTATTGCTTGCAGATTGTGATAAGACCGTCAAATCACCGACTTGCTGCACTTGATTGTCACGTGATTTTCTGATATCTGTGATTTGGTCTTTCAAATCCTTAATCTGTTCTTCACGTACCTGCACTGTTCCTTGCGCTGTTTTAATGTCGCCTTTAAGTCTTTCCGTTTCTTGGTTACAAGCAGAAAGGCGTTTCATGTAGTCATTGAGGCTTTCGCCACATTTACCCAATTGCTCATTCGCAATTTTTAAGTCGTCTTGAGATTTCAAAAACTGTTTTTTTGAAACACAAGAAGTCAATGAGATAAAAGCAAGGAAAATGAGGAATTTCGCTCTTGAATTCATAGATGGTAAAATTTAGTAATTAATTATAAAATAAGTTTGTTTTTACGTATAAATAAAAAAAGATTTAAAATAAACCTTCTTCAATCAACGCTCATGCACAAAGATACGAATAGATTCTCGTTTTTTTTACTGATTTTCGTCAATTTTACTTCGAAAAACCTTTGCCAAAGATGATTTGTCCCCCTTTTGCCTCATTATGTTGCCCATTCTCAACAGTTACTTTTCCATTGACGACAACCCATTGAAAACCGACTGAATAGGCATGTGGACGTTCAAAAGTCGCTTTATCACTCACCGTTTTTTCATCAAAAACAAGAATATCTGCTGCATAACCTACCCGTAACAAACCTCTGTCATCAATTCGAAACCGTTGTGCGGGCAAAGATGTCATGCGCCGAATCGCATCTTCAAGGGTCAATGTCTTGCGCTCACGCACATAACGCGACAACACGCGCGCATTCGTTCCATAAGCCCGTGGGTGTGTTACGCCAAATCCAAAGACTTGAACACCCGCATCGCTTGCAATCATGGTGTTTGGATATCTTAAAATAATGTCAACATCTTCCTCACTCATTTTATGGTAAATCATTTGTCCGCCGCCTTTTTCAAGCAATTCAAAAACCGTTTCTACTTCTTCTTCGGCGGTTGGTTTTCGACCCCTCAGTATATTAATGTCTGAAACCGATTTTCCATCCATTTTAGGGTCAGCTACGCAACGAGCAACGACGGCATAATCCCAATTCGTCCGTTGGTCTTTTGTCAAACTTTCAATCATTTCGGCTTTGATTTTAGCATGAATTACGGGATCTGCAAAACGTGCTTTCATCGCTGAATCACCGTCTGCCAAAGCCCAACTCGGCAGCATCGTCCCCATATTGGTACTGCTGGCGGTGTAAGGATATTGGTCAATATTGACATCAATGCCCTCTTGACGTGCCTTTTCGACCATCGCCACTGTCTCGGTACTTTTGCCCCAAAGTGGTTTGAAAGAGATTTTAAAATGCGAAATCTCTACGGGAATCTGTGCCTCCCGCCCTATCGTAATGGCTTCTGCAATGGCATCTTCCACTTTTTCGCCTTCATTTCTAATATGCGAGGTGTAAATACCGCCATATCGAGCTGCGACTTTCGCCAAACCCACCACTTCAGGCGTTTTAGAATATGTGCCTGGAATATAAATCAAACCTGTTGACAAACCCACCGCCCCTTGTTTCATCGCTTTTTCAACGAGGCGTTCCATTTCTGCTTGCTCTTTGGGCGTTGGATCGCGCATCGCTCTTTTCATCACTTGTCGCCGCACATTGTTGTGACCGATGAAAGAACCGATATTGACGGACACGCCTTTTTCCATTATCTTTTTAAAAAAATCTGTCAAATTGTCTTCTGAACCGCCACAATTGCCTGTAATGATAGACGTTACACCATCTAAAATAAAATTATCTGCTGTCGGCACACGTTTGATACCGTCCTCTGCGTGTGTATGCACATCAATAAAACCAGGCGAAACGACCATGCCTGACGCATCAATCGTACGTTTTGCATCCGTTGAATCGAAGCGACCTATGGCTGCGATTTTACCACCTACAATGCCTATATCCGCTCGGAACCAAGGGTTTCCAGAGCCATCAATTACTTTTCCATTGCGAATAAGCAAGTCAAAAGTGATTTTTTGAGCGTTTATACTGAGGGGGGTACTTAACAGTAAAAAAATGGACAACATGAGTAAAAAGCGATTTTTCATGAGCTTTTGAGTTTAAAAAAAATGAATATGACTTGATGCCGACACGAATTTCACAAATTACCACGAATTTTCATTTCTATTTTTAATAATTTCACACAATATGTCATTCGTTTTAGAAAAACAATTCGTGTCCATTTGTGAAATTCGAGTTTACGCATAAGTAGCGTTTAAGGCGTGATGCAAAAAATAGGATACTTATTTTATGCCTTAACAGCCTTTTAGGTCTCTCTCAAACTCTTTACTTCCCCCCTGTTGTAGGCAATACTTGGGAAATCATTTCGCCACAAACGTCTATGAATTGGTGTACGCCCAAAATGGACTCATTGCGACAATTTTTAACAACCAAAAACACCAAAGCCTTTATCGTTCTCAAAGACGGACGCATCGCTGTGGAATGGTATTTTGGCACTTTTCAGCAGGATTCTGCTTGGTATTGGGCTTCTGCGAGCAAATCTTTGACAAGTTTTTTGACAGGCATGGCGCAGCAAGACGGTATTTTGAACATTCAAGATTCAACCTCAAAATATTTAGGTAAAGGTTGGACGAGCTTGACACCTGCACAAGAAGGCAAAATTAAGGTCGTTCATCAACTTTCAATGTCATCCGGTTTGGATGATGGCGGGTCAGACGACAACTGCACGACCCCTCAGTGTCTAACCTATAAAGCTGACCCTGGCACACGTTGGGCATACCACAACGGCGTGTATCACCTCGTTCATGATGTCATTGAAAAGGCTTCGGGTTTGACCATTAATCAATTTACAACCCAAAAATTATATGCCAAAACAGGTATTACAGGGGTTTGGGTTGACCATATTTTCTATTCTAAACCCCGTGCTGCGGCACGTTTTGGCTTATTGGCTTTGGCAAATGGTGTTTGGAATGGGGAACGGCTTTTGCGCGACACGGCTTATTGGCGAGCAAGCATCAATACTTCGCAACCCATGAACAAGTCTTATGGCTATTTGTGGTGGCTCAACGGCAAAAGTGAGTATATGCTGCCGCAAATCCGTTTTGTTTACCCAGGCGGCATTGTGGACAGTGCGCCCAATGATATGTATGCAGCTTTGGGCAAAAACGATCAAAAAATATACGTCGTGCCGTCTCAAAATATGGTCATTGTCCGCATGGGCGAAACTTCAGGCATTCCGCTTTATGCGCTTAGTAATTTTGACAACGAATTATGGGATAGGTTATCAAAAATGACTTGCACAAGTTCTAATCAAGAGATTGGTTTTCAAGACATTAGTGTTTCACCAAATCCTGTTTCAAGTGTTTTACAGCTTAATTTACCTGAAAATGCCTTAAATACTGAGGGGGGTATTTTTATGACAAATGCGCTTGGACAAGTGTATGATTTGGGTAAAATACAAAGGCAAATCAACACTTCTACGCTCCCCAATGGCTTGTATTTTTTAACAATTAAAACAAAAACGAAGCAGTATAGAGCTAAGGTTTTGGTGCAACATTAGTATTTGAACACAGATTGGGCAGATTTACACGGATTTACGCTGATTTTTCTTTCCCTTACAGGATGATAAAAGAAAAATCAGCGTAAATCAGTGTAAATCCACCCAATCTGTGTTCTAAAAAAAACCAATAACTACCCATCAAAAAAGGTCTATTCTGTATCTTTATCTAAAATTTGACTGAATTTCAAACAAAACCAAAGTAAATATTGAAAAACAATAGCAAAAACTATAAATATTTTAGACTTTTACCCAATATCGTCACCCATCGTAAAAGACACTTTATTTCATCAAATAAATCAAACCAATACATGCAATCAAGAAGAAATTTTCTCCAATGGTCAGCAATCAGCCTACCATTTTTATCCGCCGTAAAAGCTTTTGCAACGCCTATAAAAGTAAATATAGGTAACAAACCCATCGTCGTTTCGACTTGGGACAGCGGTTTGCCCGTCAATAAAGTCGCTTGGAAAACGCTTAGAGAACCGAATGGCAGAGCCTTAGATGCCGTTGAAGCGGCTGCAAATTCCATCGAAGACACAATTAGTTGCTGCGTCGGTTTGGGCGGAAACCCCGATAGAGACGGCAAAGTGACGCTCGATGCGTGTATTATGGATGAAAAAGCCAATTGCGGTTCAGTCGCCTTTTTGGAACGCATCAAAAACCCCATTTCAGTCGCTCGAAAATTGATGGAAACAACGCCTCACGTGATGCTTGTGGGTGAAGGCGCGCAACAATTTGCCTTAGCCAATGGTTTTAAATTGGAGTCGGGTGAATTGTCAGACGATGCCAAAAAGACGTATAAACAATGGCTCAAAAAGTCTGAGTATAAGCCTATTATCAATATCGAACAACAACAAATCAAAGCGAAAAAGGGCAAACAAGGGCATGGACCTTTCGCCCCCAATTACCTTGAAGATGGCACGTTCAACCATGATACGATGGGCACAATCGCAATGGACGCATCGGGCAATTTGTCGGGCGCATGTACCACAAGCGGTATGGGTTTCAAAATGCGGGGCAGAGTGGGCGACTCGCCGATTATTGGCGCAGGTTTGTTCGTTGACAATGAAGTAGGCGCGGCAACCTCTTCGGGACAAGGCGAGGAAGTGATTCGCATTTGCGGCACACACTTGGTCGTCGAGATGATGCGGATGGGCAAAACGCCCGAAGAAGCCTGCAAAATCGCTGTTGAGCGCATTATTAAAATCAATCCTGAAAAAGCGAAAGATTTTCAAGTCGGTTTTATCGCCATCAACAAGGCGGGAGAGTATGGGGCGTTTTCGATTCACACCGGTTTTAGCTATTCTGTCACCCATTCTGACGATGGTGGAAAGGTCTATATGGCAGAAAGTTATTTCAAAAAATAGCCCTGAAAGGGCGAAATGTGTTAGGATAGGGTAACGCCCTATCGAAATCGAAATCAATATCAATCAAATAAAATCAAACCTAAATGTCAGAAATAGTAAATTTAGAAGCGATATTCCAATCAAAATTGGATGCAGAGATAAAAATCGAACCAAAAGATTGGATGCCCGAAGCCTATCGCAAAACCCTCATTCGGCAAATATCGCAACACGCCCACAGCGAAATCGTCGGCATGTTGCCCGAAGGCAATTGGATTACTCGTGCGCCCAATTTGCGCCGAAAAGTCGCTCTTTTAGCAAAAGTTCAAGACGAAGCGGGGCATGGTTTGTACCTCTATGCCGCAGCCGAAACATTGGGCATCAGCCGCGACGAATTGCTGCATGATTTGCATATTGGCAAAGCCAAATACAGTTCTATTTTCAATTATCCGACACTCACTTGGGCAGATATTGGCTCAATCGGTTGGCTTGTTGACGGTGCGGCGATTATGAATCAAGTCATGTTGTGCCGTGCGAGTTACGGTCCTTATGCGAGGGCGATGGTGCGGATTTGCAAGGAGGAAAGTTTTCATCATCGTCAAGGTTTTGAAATCCTTATGACGCTTTCAAGCGGTACGGAAACACAACGAAAAATGGCGCAAGAGTCCATAAATCGTTGGTGGAAACCCGCTTTGATGATGTTTGGACCGCCCGATGTCGAGTCCACAAACTCCGAAATGAGTACAAAATGGAAGATAAAACGGGAGTCAAACGATGCTTTGCGCCAACGTTTTGCCGATTCAGCTGCAGAGCAAGTCAAGTTTTTGAATATGACTTTGCCCGATACTCTTTGGAATGAAAAATGTGGACATTATGACTTTGGAGAATTGGATTGGGCGGAATTTTGGGCAGTCATAAAAGGGCATGGACAGTGCAACAAACAACGGCTTGCGGCACGTGTGAAAGCAGATGCAGACGGAGCGTGGGTACGTGAAGCAGCCATGGCTTATGCCGAAAAAAAGAAACAGAAAGCGGCATGAAATACACCACCATACATTATCAAAACTACCTCGAACTCGAAAAACTATTGTCGAGCCAAAACTTGAGAAGTGAACAAGTTGGCGCACCTGCACATGAAGAAATGCTGTTTATCATTGTGCATCAAGTCTATGAATTATGGTTCAAACAAATTATTCACGAGTTAAATTCGGTCGTTTCGATGTTTGCCAATGACGAAGTGGATGAACGCAACATAGGTGCAGCCGTTTCAAGACTTGACCGTATTATCGAAATTCAAAAACTGTTGATAGAACAAATTAGGGTCATGGAAACGATGACACCATTGGATTTTCTCGATTTTAGAAACTACCTTTTCCCTGCCTCTGGCTTCCAAAGTTTTCAATTTCGGCTCATTGAAACCATGCTCGGTTTAGAAAGTGATACTCGGTTGACCTACAATAATATCCCTTACGAGAGTGTTTTTCCTGAAAAACAGCGCGATATACTGAGGGGTATTGAAAATGGTAAAACGCTGTTACGCGTTGTTGAAGCTTGGTTGGAACGGACACCTTTTTTAGATTTTAGTGGTTTTAAGTTTTTAGAAAACTACCAAAAAGCGGTTTCCTCCATGTTGGAAAAGGAGAAAGTGGCTATTATTGAAAGCAGTTATCTGAGTGATACCGAAAAAGAAATGCGTTTGCGGATGCTCGGCTCGACGGACAGTTATTTTCAATCCGTTTTTGATGAAAAACAACACGATATACTGAGGGGGTCGGGAAAACTGAAATTGACTTATAAAGCAACGATTGCCGCCTTGCTCATCACGCTTTATCACGACGAACCGATTTTGCAAATGCCTTTTAATTTGCTTAAAAGACTGACTGAAATTGATGAAAACCTGACGACGTGGCGGTATCGTCATGCTCAAATGGTGCGGCGGATGTTGGGTCAAAAAATAGGCACAGGCGGCTCATCGGGCTTCGATTATTTGGCAGCAACGGCATCAAAACATCAAATTTTTGGCGATTTTCATAACCTTTCGACTTTATTGATTCCTCGTTCAGAATTGCCATCTTTGCCTGTGGAATTGCGCCAAGAATTGGGATTTTATTTTTCTCGTACAAAAACATGAAAGATTATTCACCTTTAATATCTTTGTTTTTCTCAATAATTTCGTTTATTTTTTCCATACTTAGTTGCGTGATTGTCGCAATCAACGCATTGTCTAAGCCTTGTTGGTGGGCTGAAAGAATCGTTTTCTCTTTCGTCATTTCAACTTCTTTGGCAACTTCTTCCCTAACTTCCTCTTTCGCTTCTCTAAATGCTTGTTGGCGCAAATCTCTAAGATGTCTTTGAGTCATTTCTTCTTTAAACGGACCAAAAAGATAGTCCCTGTACTCGGAAAGATATTCCCGATACTCGGCAAGTTCTCTAAAACTAATCTCATACTCATCTACGAGAGAGAGTTCTTCTTCATCTAATGTATCCGTTTTTATTCTTTCTAAAACTTCCATGAGTGATTGATTATTTTTAAATTTTTCAAAATCTTCTTTTGTATTATCGGGGTTTAAAGTGGTTTCTGCAAAATCGAACCAGACCTTGTATTTATGGAATTTTTGACTTTTAACGATATTCCTTTGGAAAGCATAAATGAACTTATTTTCAGATAAAAAGCCCAATTCCTTGGTATCATTGTTCAACAAAGCTAATAATTCTTCTCGTATCTTCCAAATCTTTTCCACGTCTTTGCTTGCCCAAAGTGCATCATTTTTGATGAAATCAGTTAGTTGTTCGGGTGACAAATAGAAAGTAAGCGTTTCAAGGTCAAGGTTGAAAGTATCATTTGCCATCCAAATTAAAGTGACTGCGGGTACGATGCCATCATAACTTTTGACTTCATATTTTTTACCTGATGTTGTCATAGCCACTATTTTAGGCAATGTCTCCAACTGCATGCCTGTATTGAGCGCATGATAGACATAAAAACGCTTCATAACATCTCGTTTATAGGCTTGTTGCATATCAATAATGATATATTTGCCCTTGATTTTACAACGAAAATCAAATTCAACGACTGCCGCAGCATCTGTCAATTTGTGTTTAACAGGCATACGTTCTATTTCCTCAATGTCAACATCAAAAAAATCTTCTAAAAACTTTTTTGCGATATTGACTTCTGAAAATACCTTTTTAAAAAAACGATCAAAATTTAAAGGAGCTGCATACATATTTCGGTTACCTTGTCTTTGGTTTTTAAAACACAAAAATTTGCTTTTTTATTTACTTTTGCAAACAATTAAAAACATAAAGTTTTTTAAAATAATAAAAAAACATGGAAAAACATCAAAAACACGCCAAATTGACAAAACCGCTCGTCGGTCATTTTTCCAGAAACGAATGGGCTATCATCGGCACACCTTGCGGCAATATTCAACAATTAGCAAAGGATTTGACCGAAAAAATGACCAATAATGCTAAATATAAAATCGCCTACATAGACGCAGACCACAAAGTAGGTGACGATGGTGAAAACTTACCGTTTGCGCTTGAATACACTGACAAAATTGGCTTCCACCGGCTTGATTTTTCTTCTAAATTAACACCTTTTCAATTCCGTTCTTTGCTCAATGATGCTGATGTGGCTTTGGTCAATGGCAATCATTTTGAAGCCAAATGCCAAATTGTGGTGCTTGATCCTAAGAAAATGGAGAGTTTAAGCCGCAAGCTCGACCGCTTGACGGCTGTTGATTCGTTTTTACAGGTTGAAGAAACATCCATTCCTGATTTTCTGAAAAATCATTTACCCAATTGGGCTTCTATTCCTGTTTTTGATATTTCTGAAACAAATAAAATAGCGGATTTTATAAACGCTAAAATCCAAATACCGCCGCTTAAAGGTTTAGTTTTGGTCGGTGGTAAAAGTACACGTATGGGTTCTGATAAAGCCTTTTTGGACTATCATGGCAAGCCTCAATACGCCATTACAGCCGATATACTGAGGGGTCTAAACGTTGAGCCTTATATCAGTTGTCGAGAAGAACAAGCGGCACAATTCAATGATAATCATAAAGTTATAACCGATACGTTTTTAGAACTCGGTCCTTTCGGTGCGATTCTTTCGGCTTTTAGACACGACCCAAATGCCGCTTGGCTTGTCGTGGCTTGCGATTTACCACTTTTAGATGCGGAGACTTTGCAGTTTTTAATTGAAAATAGAAATCCGCATTTGACAGCCACTTCGTTCAAAAGTCCTGAATCAAAAGAAGGTTTTCCCGAACCTTTGATTGCGATTTGGGAGCCACGCGCCTACCCTACCCTTTTGCAGTTTTTGGCACAAGGCATCAGTTGCCCACGCAAGGTTTTAATCAATTCAGAAATTGAATTATTGACCCCCTCAGTAAAAACAGCTTTGATGAATGTCAATACACCCGAAGAACGTTCAGCATTGTTCAACCAACTGCAACCCCACATTCATCATTCATAATTTATCATTCATCATTAGTGAAAATGGATTTCTCAAAACAAGAATTAGCTCGTTATGCTCGGCACTTTGCCCTACCCGATTTCGGTATGGAAGGACAGAAACGCTTAAAAAACAGTTCTGTTTTGGTTGTGGGCGCGGGTGGCTTGGGTTGTCCAATGTTGTTGTATTTGGCGGCGGCGGGCGTTGGGCGCATCGGTATTGTTGACCCTGATGTGGTGGATATGTCCAATTTGCACCGACAAATCCTTTATAATGTCGCTGATATTGGCAAATCTAAGGCAGAAACGGCGCGTGAAAAGTTATTAGCCATGAATCCAGATATTGCCATTGATGCTTTTGTTCAGCCTTTGACAAGGGACAATGCGCTCGATTTGATTTCAAAATATGATATTGTTGCCGACGGAACGGACAATTTCCAAACACGCTATCTCGTCAATGATGCTTGCGTTTTGGCTGGAAAAGTGAATGTTTATGCTTCAATTTTTAGATTTGAAGGACAAGTTTCTGTTTTTAATCTCTCTAAAAATGATGAACGGGGCGTTAATTATCGTGATTTATTCCCTGCTCCTCCCCCGCCTGGCTTAGTGCCTGATTGTGCCGAAGGCGGTGTTTTAGGCGTTTTGCCTGGCATCATTGGCTCAATGCAAGCGTCAGAAGTGATTAAGGTTTTGACAGGTATTGGCGAACCTTTGGCGGGACGTTTATTCATTTTTGATGCGGCGAGTTTTACAACACGGGTTTTGAAAATCAGTAAAAATCCAAAGTTTGAACCCATTACAGAATTGATTGATTACGATATGTTTTGTGGTTTTAAACCTAAAAGTGTTGAAGAAGACCTAAAAGAAATTTCTGCCACAGAATTAAAAGAAATTATGGCACAAAATGTTGATTTTCAACTCATTGACGTGCGTGAGCCTTATGAATACGACATCGCAAACTTAGGCGGCACATTGATACCCCTCAGTATTTTAAGTGAAAAAATGGATTTGATTTCAAAAGACAAAAAAGTCGTCGTGCATTGCAAAAGTGGTGGACGGAGTGCGAAAGCGATTGCCCAGTTAGAGGCTTTGGGGTTTGATAATCTTTGGAATTTGACGGGGGGTATTGAAGCATTTGTGTTATAAAAGGTCAGCAAGGTTTGTGTCATTCTCGATAGCGATCGGTTTAGAAATTGTCAGAAAGTAAACCATGACAAATATCGTTACCGTAGCCGTTGTCATAAATGCAGTTGTCGCACCGAACTGAAACCAAATCAGTCCTGTCAGCGAACTTGCCAACATTGTGCAGATACTTTGAAGTCCTGAAAAAGTCCCAATGGCGGTTGCAGTATCTTTTTTGTCGGTGATGTTCGAAATCCATGCTTTTGAAATGCCTTCTGTCGCCGAGGCGTAAATGCCATACAGGAAAAACAGCCCAAAAAAGGCGTAAAGGTTTGTGTTGACCGACATGCCAAAATACACTATCGCAAACAATGCAAGTCCGATGATGAAAATTGTTTTCAGTCCCACTTTGTCGGCAAGGATACCGATAGGAAAAGCAAACAAAGCATAAATAAGATTGTAAAAAATATAAACGCCGATAACCATTGTGTCGCCCAGTCCTGATTGCTTTGCTTGCAGTAAAAGAAAAACATCTGAACTGTTGAACAGGGTAAAAATTAAAAGTCCTATCACCACTTTTCTGTAGGCTTTCGGACTTGTTTTCCAATAGTTTAAGAAAGAAAAGAAGGGCGTTTTGACGTATATTTTATGTTCATTTCCTTTTTTGTCCTTAAGATAAAATGAGGTAAATACGGCAAGTACGCCAGGAATAAAGGCAATGAAAAAAAGTGTTTTGTAGTCTTGTGGATAGAAATACAAATACAGCAACGCCAATGAAGGTCCGAGAACGGCACCAAAAGTGTCCATTGAACGGTGAAAACCAAAAACTTTTCCTTTTGTGCTCGGCGTTGCTTCATCGGAAAGAATGGCGTCTCTGGCACCTGTCCGAATACCTTTGCCGAAGCGGTCAATGGTTCGTGCAAAAAATATCCACAATGGAAATACAAAGATTGCCATCATGGGTTTTGAAATCGCGCTGAAGGCATACCCAATTTGCACAAAAGGCACGCGTCTGCCTGAAACATCTGATAATTTGCCGAAATACCCTTTACTCAATCCTGCCGTTGCTTCGGCAACACCTTCCAGTATGCCTATCAACACAATAGAAAAACCAATGGACTTTAAGTAAATGGGCATAATCGGATACAACATCTCACTGGCTGTGTCTGTAAACAAGCTTATCCATGATAGAATCCAAACGGTGCGTGTTATGTATTTCAAAATGTGCGCTTGTTTGTCATTGAATTTAATGTATGGTTAGCAGTCTTTTAAGGTTGCCTAAAGTCTTACTTTTTGTATTCTGTCTTGCACATTCTTATCTACAAAAGTACCACCTAAAAACGAGAAAGGCTTAATTTATCTTCACAACGAAGAAGCACCCCTCCTCAATATTTTGGCAATAACGTAAAGGATGACTTCTAATTAATTGACCTTATTTTTTAAAATATGATAAGATAGAGATACAAAGAGCAGATAAAGATATTAAAAGAGCGAGAATGAAATACCTATGCTGCATTTTGTATTGCCTTTCAATATATCTGTTTTTAATTTCTTGTTCTTCAAGCTTCAAGTCTTTAAATCGTTTCTCTTTACCCGTTTTTTCTTTTTGTTGTTCAAGATATTTAGAAAGACCACCTGCTAAATAGGCATTTGAAAAATTGGGTAATTTTTGAATAGTATTTTGCATTGGGATATCGCAACTTGACTTTCACTTCCATCACTCCGTAAGATGATGGCTATGCGCTCTTTATATTGACTAAGTGTCGTTCGCTTTTTTAATTCTGATGATAACAACACTTCCTGACGAGTACTCATTTTCAGTACCTTTTTTGCTTTTATTCCCATTTGTTCTATATTTAGGAGGTCTTAACGAGTTTTTTACACAGTTATTTCGTTCTTATTGCACTAGCTAAGCAAACCACCAAAAAATAATATAAAGTTTTTGATTTATGCTTTTTAAAATACCCCCCTCAGTATTTTGCCCGCATTGACGTTTATACTGAGGGGGTACGTGCATTCTTTATTTTGCCCCAAACCCGATGTTGAAACGTCATTTTAGGTTTTATCCCGTTTCATCGCTGTGATTGCTTGAATTATTTGTTAAAAACATACCTTTTCGCTACTAAATTTAATATTTTCGCCAATAAAAACAGTCATTTAAATGGGAACTAAAGAACTCCGCCAACTCCTCGGCGACGGTGAACTCGGCAAAGTGCTCGAAAACCTTCGCGAAAACGTCGTTGATACAGATCAACTCAATCTGGTCACCTCACTTTCCTTTCGTTTTTCTCAATTAAAACGCCAACAAATAAGCGGCACAGACGACGTTGCCAGCCGTCATCAGGAACAAAACCTAATCGTGAACGCACTGATCTCATTGATTGACGAACTGGAAAAACAAGCCGCTAAGTTTCCTCCTAACACTGCGACCCAACAACAACAAAGCCCTATGCTGCGGGCGTATCTCAGTGTCGGTACGCCACACGAGGAGAAACAAGCACAGTTTTTGGATTTTTTGCGCAATTATTTCCGATTAAAGGGCGTGCAACTGGAAACAATCGGCTCAACGAGCTATTCTTCGCGCAAACCGCTCATTCCCATTAAACAAAAACTGGAAGCGGTTTCGGGTTGTGTGGTCTTGGCAACGGAACGATTCACAACGACAGATGGGTTTTTCAGAAAAGACAGCCCAAAAGAAGAGCATGTTTCAGAGATTTTCTTCACCACTGCTTGGACGCATATCGAGGCAGCAATGGCTTACCAGTTGGGGCTACCGCTCCTCATTTTACGAGAAAAAAAAGTGCGCTCGGAAGGGATGATTGACCCGAGCGTCCATGAATGGAATGTCTATGAAATTGACCTTAATGACCATGAAGCCCTTTCCAATGGTTCACTCAAACCCATTATCGATGGTTGGATTGAGGAAGTTGCAGATTTCGAGCGCAATCGCAGATGAATATCATTTCCAGTTCAGTATTTCCCTCAAAAAGACACTTTCGCAAGTCTAAGAACAAGCCGCTTTTGTCATTCTGTCGGAATCTCTTTGTGTGCTTTTTTAAAGTGACAAAGAGTTTCCGAATGAACGAGAAAAAGCGGCAAAATGCCCCCCTCAGTATTTTGTCGATTCTACATCAAAAACAGGGCTTCATGATAGAAAAATG
>JAYSQG010000219.1:0-2803 GCA_043721685.1 Saprospiraceae bacterium
CGCCTTTAAAATACAAACAAAAATTTAAAAAGTTGCAAAAAGCTCACTCTTAATAAAAAGCAAATTGCAAGAGGCAAATTGCAAAGGGCAAGTGACAAAGAGCAAAAGGCAAAGAGCATTTTTTATACCCCTCAGTATAAATTGACTTTTTGCCCCTTGCCTTTTGTCCTTTGCCCCTTGTCCTTTTAAGCAAAGCTTACTTCTTCATAAAGTGGAAAACGCTCCATAAATGCATTGACTTCATCGCGGACATGAGCGACAACTGCTTCATTTCCAATGTTTTCGATAATTTGGTCAATCCATTCAACCACCTGCACACAATCCGATTCACGGAAGCCGCGAGTCGTGATGGCTGGTGTTCCGATACGAACACCTGATGTTATCATCGGTGATTGTGTGTCAAACGGCACTGCGTTTTTATTGAGTGTGATATCAGCCGCTTCAAGCGTTTCTTGAACTTGTTTGCCTGTGACGTTTTTATTGCGTAAGTCAATGAGCATCAAATGATTATCTGTACCACCACTGATAATATTATAGCCTTTTGCCACAAATGCATTCGCCATAGCTTGTGCATTTTTGATGACGTGTTGGCCATAAATTTTAAATTCAGGTTGTAAACATTCGTGGAATGCAACCGCTTTTGCTGCAATCACATGCTCCAACGGACCGCCTTGCATACCCGGAAAAACGCCTGAATCAAGGATTGACGACATTTTAATGGTATTGCCTTTTGCTGTCTTGCGACCAAAAGGGTTCTCAAAGTTTTGACCCATCATAATGATTCCACCACGAGGACCCCTCAGTGTTTTGTGGGTTGTGGACGTAACAATGTGGCAATGTGCCATCGGTGAATTGAGCAACCCTGCTGCAATCAAACCCGCAGGATGCGCGATGTCTGCCAATAATAATGCACCTACTTTGTCCGCAATATCACGGAAACGGGCATAGTCCCATTCACGTGCATAAGCCGAAGCACCGCAAACAATGAGTTTTGGTTTTTCTGCCAAAGCCGTTGCTTCCACTTTGTCCATGTCAATCATGCCCGTTGCTTCTTCGACATTATAAAAAGTAGGACGGAAATGTTTACCAGAAAAATTGACAGCCGAACCATGTGATAAGTGACCACCATGCGACAAATTGAAGCCCAAAACGGTATCTCCTGGCTTCAAACAAGCTAAGAAAACGGCTGCATTGGCTTGCGCACCTGAGTGTGGCTGTACGTTGGCATAAGCTGCGCCAAACAATTCTTTCAAACGGTCAATCGCCAATTGTTCGATTTCGTCCACCACGTCGCAACCGCCATAATAACGTTTGCCTGGGTAGCCTTCGGCGTATTTATTCGTCAAACAGCTGCCCATAGCATCTATAACAGCTTGACTTGTAAAGTTTTCGGAAGCGATGAGTTCGATGCCCTTGCGTTGGCGTTCGAGTTCGCGTTGGATAAGTTGCGGAACGAGCGAGTCGCGTTTCATTCGTAATGATTTTAATTTTTAATGATAAATGATGAAATAGGATTGATGAACCTACCCCTCAGTAAATTCATCGTCTATCATCGCTATTCCCTCATTATTGAAAGGACGGATTTTGCGGCGCAAAGTTAGGGCATTAGGTTGAAAAGGCGTTCAGAAAGTAGAAAAAAGTAAAAATTATGGGTATTTTCTTTTAATGAGGGTACAAATTATTTGCTTCGGGTTTAAAAATACTGAGGGGTACATAATTACTTTAAGCCGCTTTCCAATCCAACCAAGAACGTGAGTAGAGGTTATCGTTTTTCAATAATTGAATATGGTTGCCCACTTCTTCAATCTGTCCATTTTTCAAAATATAAATACGTTCCGCACCGCGTACAATAGACAAACGATGTGTCAATATCAAAACAGCCGTTTCATTTTTTATCCGTTGCAACAGTTGAATCACAAATTGCTCTGAATCACGGTCAAGTGCAGCCGTCGGTTCATCGAGTAAAAGTAATTGTGGTTGTTTCCACAAAGCCCTCGCAAGACCGACGAGTTGTGTTTGTCCACCTGAAATATTTACGCCATTTTCGCCTAAAATAGTGGCGTAACCATTCGGAAAATGCTCGAAAAAACGATTGAAACCGTATTCCTCAAAGAATTGTACGAGTCTTTGAGGGTCTTCAACCGTTTCGCCGAGCAATATATTATCAATCAAAGTACCACTGAAAAGGCGCACATCTTGCGGCACAACACCTATTTGCATCCGCCACGCACTTGTTGACAATAAGTCGAAATCAATGCCATTGACTTTGATTTGACCACTTTCAGCTTCATAAAATTTTTGTAAAATCTGTAAAGTCGTGCTTTTACCACTGCCACTTTCACCAATCATCGCTATCATTTCTCCTTTTTTGACATGAAAGGAAATGCCCTCGAGCAACCGTTTTCGACCTGCAAAACGGAATGTTAAATGATTTACTTTCAATTCTTGAAAATCTGACACCACCGATTTACTTTTATCATTTTCAGATGAAAACTCATCATTCAGTTGTGTAAACTCGCTCATGCGTTCAAAGGCTATTTTCGCTTCTTGTATCTGAATATTGGCAACTGCCAAACGATTGACCGATGCCATCAGCATACCGATGATTTGTAAAACAGCGATTATGGCACCCGTTGTCAATGCCCCCCTCAGTACCAAAAGCGAACTTAACAAGGTGACAACAGCAATAAAAAGCGTTGCCACCGTTTCTGTCCATAAACCGTAACGACCACCAATTTTGCCCAAAACGACGATATTTTGTTGAAAAACACCATAAATACTGCGTGTCAAATCTGTAAAAAAC
>JAYSQG010000220.1:0-14186 GCA_043721685.1 Saprospiraceae bacterium
GAAAACCCCAATTATGCCGAAATACTGAGGGGGGGCTTTTGCTTTTAGTTTACTTTTTCAACGACAACAGCAGTGCCATAAGCCAAAACCTCTGTCAAGCCAGCCATCACGTCATTGGCATCATAACGCATATTGATGATGGCATTGCAGCCCAATTCCTTACCATGTTTTATCATTAATTGATAAGCTTCTTCTCTGGCATTCTCGCATAATTCAGTATAAATTTGGCTTTTGCCGCCAAATATTGTCATAAAACCCCCAGCTATATTGCCGAGTATGCTTCTTGAACGGACGGTGATACCGCGCACTAAACCCAATTGTTTAGTAATTCTATAGCCTTCTAAAGCTGTGCTTGTTGTTATTAAAGTTAAGTCTGTCATTTTTATTTTGTTTTAAAATTATGATTTGATTGTTTTACTGAGGGGGGTGTTTTGATTTTATAGAACGGGTCGAAGACTATTATTCATAAAACGATTCGGTAAATAAACAGAATCAAGCGACGACGTGTGTTAAGTCAACTTAGAGATAAATTGGAAAAAATACCCGCCAGCTTATCTGTACAAAGCCCGTTAGGGCTGATACCGTTTATAGAAAAGTATATTAAGGTGCATCGCACCGTCACCATTTATAAAATTCAATCATAAAATTCAAACAGATAACGCTCATCATAAGGCACATCAAACTTTTGAAGAAATTCAAGATACTCCTCACGAAATGTCTTTTGATGGTGATGCGCTTCTTGATTGAGAACATATTTAGCCACCGCATCAATTTGTGAATGCCCATAAGAAAACGCCCCAAATCCGTTTTGCCATTCAAAGGCGAAGGGCATCCAAGATTGCTTTTTGATGTATTTTGTAGAAGCCGTTTTGATATCGCTTACCAAATCGGAAATACTCTGTGCAGGATGAAGTCCAATAAAAATATGAATATGGTTGGACATACAATTTATTGCAATTAATTTATGTCGTCGTGTTTCATGTTGAACAACGCCCGTAATATATTTATGCACATCCTCTTTATGTTCTTTAGGAATCATTTTTTCTCTTCCTTTAGGGGCAAAAACAAGTTGTACATAGAGTTGGGTATAAGTATTTGCCATAGCGTGTGTCATTTTTTGATTGTGAAAAATATTGTTAATGGTGTAAAGATAAAGAAATTTCATTAAGGTGCGTAGCACCGCCACCGTTTATAGGAAAAAAGGTATTCGTTTGTCCAAAGGTGCGTAGCACCGTCACCGTTTATAGAAGAAGATATTCGTTTGTCCAAAGGTGCATAGCACCGTCACCGTTTATAGGAAAAAGGTATTCGTTTGTCCAAAGGTGCATAGCACCGCCACCGTTTATAGGAAAAAAGGTATTCGTTTGTCCAAAGGTGCGTAGCACCGTCACCGTTTATAGAAAAAGATATTCGTTTGTCCAAAGGTGCATAGCACCGTCACCGTTTATAGGAAAAAGGTATTCGTTTGTCCAAGGTGCGTAGCACCGCCACCGTTTATAGGAAAAAGGTATTCATTTGTCCAAAGGTGCGTAGCACCGCCACCGGTTATAGAAAAAAGATATTGGTTTATCCCAAAGGTGCATAGCACCGACCCCCGTTTTAGAGAGGTGACGGTGCTACGCACCTTAATGTCCTTTGATTTACGTTCTTTCTATAAACGGTGTCAGCCCTATGGGCTTTTTATTGAACTTTTGAATGTGATACTGAGGGGGTGCTTTTGCTTTTGTTTCGTGGGGTCTGAAGACCCCGCTAATAGTGGATGTCGGTCAAAAAGACCGACACCAGCAGTCCGTACTTTTATTGAACGGTTGGATTAGAAATTAATGAAAACCCCTTGCCAGCTGGTTTCATTCACAAGTATTTCATTTATATCATTTCCTTGAATTCGATATATTAATTCTATTGGGTTTTCAAAGAAACCAATTATTAATTCAAAATTTTCAAACTTTCCAGAAATATAATATTCATTTTGTTTTATAGAGCCAATACTCCTTCCACTATCAAGCCGTATCCCTAAAACATCTCGCTTTTTGTGATAGTTGTGGGCAGTATTGAGGACATGATCCCATTTCAGCAATTTCCTTCCATATCAATTCTTGAAAATTAATATTCGAGACTTTAATGTTTTTGAATTCAAAAAATTTAGAAATATACACTAAATGTTTATTTGAGAATATGTTGAGTGAATTCAAGATTTCGCAATAGTCTTTCAATTGGTCTGTTCTTTCGTAAGCATCAACTTTATTTTCAATTAAAATAATGTGCTCAAGTCCAATCTCAATTTGAATATCGGGTCTTAAGGGCTTAGCATTAATTTTAAATGAGGTTTGAGTCCTTACATTTACTTCTTCTAAATTTTCAAATAGGCAATTTACTTTTCTTAAGAAATCTTTTAAAAAGCCTTTATCCTTTTTTAGAATTCCAGCAAATAATTCTGTTAAATAATTTTCAAGATCATTTTTTTCTGATGATTCTCTATATTTGTATGGGTTAGTAAAAATTGATTCCATTATTTATTTAATTTTTTAAAATCCTCACGAGAATTACATTTTTATTATATTTATTGGTAATCAACATTTAGTTTTTCGCTAAACGGCGGTAATGTCTCGTCCCTCTTTTAATTCCTATTAGGCAGTTTGTAAATATGACACATATGACACTACATGATTTTGGATTGTATTAGAATGCTAATGTTTTTTAAATTTTCATATAAGGTAGTATCAAAATTATGAAATTTATCAAATGCCAATGCAAACCTAACCCAAAACATCCAAAATACCCAATAAAAACATCTAATATATTCGACGTTTATTTAAATGATTCTAACCCATAAATACATTTCCATCCCTTTCTTAAATTCCAATATGTCTTTTACACCCTACAACATCCACCAACAAAGCTATTTTTGGGGCTAACCAAGTGAATCCTATCCAAAAAAAGCCTCCTCTGTTGAGAAACACATCTCCTCTGCGGCTCGCTACCACTACCAAGAAAAAAAAGAAGTGTCCTCTGTCGAGAAACACATCTCCTCTGCGGCTCGTTAACCCTACCAAGAAAAAAAAGAAGTCATTTCTGTCGAGAAACATATCTCCTCTGTCTCTCGTTAACACTACCAAGAGACAAAAGATAACTACCGAGCAAAAAAACCTTATTTTCTTACAAAAAAAGAAGCCCTATTTTTCAAAAATGAGAAAAACAGCTACTTATAATTGTTCGCAACAGGAACTGTACTTGGTTTCGGAGATGGCTTGGGGGCTGTGTAGGAAACATTTGCCCCGATTTGCGCGTCTGTTCGGCTATTATACTGAGGGGTACATTGATGACCGATTGGCGGAGATGGCTGCTGCGAAAGCTATCCCCAATCATTACGCGCGGAATGATGCACCCACGTCGAACCATATCTATTTGGTGGAGGCAATTAAAGACTGTGGCGGCTGTTTTCAAGTATTAAAATCGTATATCAGGAAGGCTTTTGAAGGAGATTTACAAAAAATAAAATTGAAAGCTGCTGGTCAATCGTTTTTTGCCAAAGCCATGAGCGGCAATCAAGGCAAACTGAATGATTTGAATGATTCGGCACTCCGATTCATGGCTTCCAATGCCGCCGATTTGATGAAGAATGACAATATGAACGCGACTTTTTTGGACGAATACACAGCCGTCGTCGCCCATTACAATGCCCTGCGAAAGACCTATGACGAAAGCAAAACAATAGCCCAAGACTTGAGTAAGCAAAATACCGTCGCCAATAATAATGTGCACAAACAGATGATGAAAATGTTCTCGGATGCCAAAGTCCTTTTTAGAAGAGAACCTGATTTGCGTAGTTCATTTACGTTTGACAATGTTTTGGCACAAGTCAGGTCAAGATAGGAAAAAAACAAGTGTTTTAAAAGTAGAATTACCAAGTAAGGAGTATTTGTTTAACGCAATACTGAGGGGGGCAAGTTTTTCAAACGTTTGCACTCAATTTCTTATTGAAAAAAGCTATTTTGTCCTTATCTTGGTCGGAAATTTGCAAATTAAATTTAAAATTGAATATAAAATGGATTTTACACAAAATGAAATAGCTCCTTTAGCGAGCATAGAAGATTGGGAAGCCGATGTATTGGTGCGTTATCCTGAACCCGATATAAAAGCGAAATCAAAAGAGGAATATCGGAATTACGACAGTCCGCAGCGTGACACGGTACGGGAGTTTTACCGCCTCAATCATACGTATCAAACCTACGAGTTTGTGCAAGAAAAACGCGCCAATTTCTTGAAATTTGATAAAAAAGAGATGCCCATTTGGGATGCTTTTGATTTTTTGAACTCCCTTGTAGATGATTCTGACCCCGACACATCCCTTGACCAATGGCAACATTTGCTCCAAACGTCGGAAGCGATTCGGGCAGATGGACATCCCGATTGGTTTGTACTGACTGGTCTTTTGCACGACATGGGTAAGGTCTTGTGCTTGTTTGGTGAGCCTCAATGGGCAGTCGTTGGCGACACATTCCCAGTGGGTTGCAAACATGCGGACAGCATCGTTTATCCAGAGTTTTTTGATGCCAATCCAGATGCGCACGACCCGCGTTTCAATACAACTTATGGCGTTTATCAGCCGAATTGTGGGTTGCGCAACGTCACGATGTCTTGGGGTCACGACGAATATTTGTACCAAATGGTGAAGGATTATATGCCAGAACCCGCTTTGTATATGATTCGTTACCACTCTTTCTATTCACAACATCGGGAAGATGCTTACGCGCACCTGATGGATGACCACGACCGTGAAATGTTTGAATGGGTCAAAAAATTCAATCCGTATGATTTGTACTCAAAAGTGCCTGTGCCACCTGATACGGAGGCTTTGAGACCATACTATAAATCGTTGTTGGAGAAGTATTTACCTGCGACTTTGAAGTTTTAATTTTTTAAAAACACATAGCCAGATAGGGCACATAGTTTTAGTTCCTTACAGGATGACAAAAGCTATGTGTCCTATTTGGCTATGTGTTTTTACTCTTTTTTCATCTTATCAAATACACTTTTTGATACCTTAAAAACTGTTCCATGTCGTAAGCCATTCGGCACTGTGAGTAGGTCAGACACATCTTCCCAAGTCTTCATATCTTTTGAGCGAATCACGCCGTAGCGATGGTCTCGGTATTTATCAAAATAGACATACACGTATTTGCCGATTTGCAGCGGGGTCGGTCCTTCTGCCCAATATTTACCTGTAATCGGTGGTGAAACGTCGGTAGGAAAACCTTTTGAGAGGTTTTTAGTGCTTGTGATGCGAATGTTTTTCTCTGGCGGATTGGGGTTTTCGTTTTTGATAAACATATAAAAACGCTTGTCTTTTTTCAAAATAGTGGCATCTATGGCACTAAACGTAGGATTAAACCACAATTTAGTCCGCGAAAAAGTCTTAAAATCCTTAGTCGTCGTGGCGTACATACGATGGTTCAAACCTTTTTCCTTTTCAGAATCCGATACATCGCTGTGTCTATTCGGTATTGTTGTTGCCCAAAAAATGATGTATTCTTTTTGTTTTTTGTCATAAAACAGTTCAGGTGCCCACGAGTTTTTGGCTGTTGGTTCATGTTCCATGACTGGAATCGCTTGTTGTTCCGACCAATGAATCAGGTCTTTTGACGACGCATAACCGATAATTTTATCATGCCAACCGCTTGTCCAAACCATGTGAAAAGTACCGTCTTCCGCTTGCACAATACATGGGTCACGCATCAATTTGTCCTTTCCTACTGAGGGGGTCAAAAAAGACTGCCCGTTCTTCAAAGAATCCCATTTCAGACCATCGTAACTGTAAGCGAAATGCAAACCATCTTGTCCATTTTGGACAAAATAGGCGAATAGATAGACGTCTTTTTGTGCAAATACATAAAAAGGTAAGCTTAAAAGGAGGAGAATTATGTGTTTTTTCATTTTTCAAAAAGATAGTAAGGCATTATAAAAGGCATAAAAGTAGCGCTTGCTTTGCGGAATATATGCGCTTTATTTTGTCCTTTTTGGTCAAACTATAAAATCAAAACAATCGTTCCTGCAATAATCAACAATGCGCCAATAGCTGTTTTTATGGTTAAAGCTTCGCCTAAAAAAACGATGGATAGGACGATGGTTAATGCAACACTCAACTTGTCAACAGGAGCGACTTGCGAAACTTTACCTATCTGTAAAGCTTTGAAATAGAATATCCACGACAAACCTGTGGCAAAACCTGAAATCACTAAAAAGATGAGATTGTGTTTTGACAGTGTTGCCAAACCTTTTAATTCGCCACGTCCAATGACGATACCCCAAGCTACAACCAAAATGACGACGGTACGTATCGCTGTGGCTAAGTTTGAATTGACATTCGTTATGCCAATTTTAGCAAAAATGGCTGTTAATGAAGCAAAAAGAGCTGATAGAAGGGCATATATCCACCACATAATTGGAATGTTTATGTTTTTTTGTTAAAGACATAAAGATAACAAAAGGAATTACCCCCTCAGTATTTGGGGTCAAAATAGCATCAAAAAGGCTGTCTCGTTCTTGAGGCAGCCTTTCTTTTGATAATTAATTGGCATTATTGTTTAGCATCCAATGTAGCAACCGCATCAATATAATGTTGTATTGCCTCGTCCTTAGAAAGCCCTTTTGCAGCATTCCACGCATCCCATTTTGCTCTACCTTCTAAGTTGAATATGCCCAGACGTGATATATTGACATCGCCTTCCGTGGCTTGTTTGAAGTATTTGTACAAATTCAGTTTGTCGTCGGTTGAGCCTTTTCTAAAGGTTTTTGCTGTGTTAGATGCTTCTTGAAACTGTTCTTGTAAGTTCATAATTGATTTGTTTTAAAATGTAAAAACTAAGCAAGTATAGGCAAATATTTTGATAGGCTTTAGTGAATCACAATTTTTCGAGTCTGCGTTTTTGTTTTGCCTTCAATTTTTAGAAAATATACACCTTTGGGCAAGTTAGAAATGTCCATATTTATACTTGAATCTGTTGTTTTAGAAATAGGTCCAATATATTTCTTCGCCATCACTAAATGATCGAATTTTATATAACTGGAAGGCGCACTTGGGTTGTCGTGATAAAACTCAAACCAAAGCCAATTGATGTTGACATTGGCATTTGTACGCCAACGAAAACCTTCAAAAGGCTGTTCGGTTGGATTATTGACCCATGAATCCACATTCCAATGTCCATTCGGAAACCCTTGACCCCAATGACCGACGAGTATGCCATTTTGCCAAATCTTCAACTCGCCGTTGTAAGCGGTTACAGGATTGTTCAATTTTATCATCATTTCCACACAAATCCATTGATCCCAAGCCACATTTTGAGCGGTTGGGCTGCCATTGACCAAATCATTGCCATAACAACTACTGCCACCGTTCCAGCTTTTCATGTCGCCCCAATACAAATAAGCATCCATGCTAGCGGGATTCAGTTGTTGATGTATCGGTTCGTAAGCAATGCTCAAACGGCTGCTGCCTAATTCGCAAGTACCTGCTTGTGGATTTGGCCAGTTTGTGGCGGGGTTGTAACCACCAAACCAGACGCTTTCGTGATGGAAATAACCTTTTGAAACCAAAGGATATTTGACATAATAACGGACATAAACGGTGCTGTCAAAGCCAGGCGTAAACTTTTTAAACAGATGTCCACCGTTGTTAACGCCTTGTGTACTCGTCATTTTCAAGGAATAAACGCCCAAACTTCCCGAAGGAACGTCCGTATCCAAAGACATGCCCCCGACATTGATTCTGTCAGTGTACCGACTCTGGATATTGGTCATCCCATCTTCAAATTTCTCAACATAGAGCACGTTTGAGTCTGACTCTATTCCTACGTCGTTTGGGTAAATATCTGCCAATTGAGCATGTACGCCATTAGTCAGAAAGAGGAAAAAGAAGAGCAGCGAGACATAAAGTACCTTGTTTTTTGCCATGATGTTTGAATTTCAATTCTATGCTTATAGAGTAAGTTTTACTGGTTGGCAAAGCTAAAACAAACGACCTAATAGTGTGCATAAGGAAACTAATTGAGGACTTTCAAATTTTAAAATTACCTTTCGGATTCTATTGGTTTTATGCCATTTAGACTTTAATCATCCCTTTTGCAGACTCAATTCGACGACCTGATTGACAGCTTTATTGAAACTAAAGTTGGCTTAGCTGAAAACTTTTTAAGTGCGTCTTTGGCGGCTCATTTGAAAGACAATTTATTGGCGCTTTATTCAGACAAACAATTGCTCGCCGCAGCGATTGGCAACAATACATTGCTCGTTCATGATGCAAAGATAAGAAGTGATAAGATTTACTGGCTCGACCGCAAGCACGACAATGCTTTTGAAAACAGCTTCTTTGATTTGATAGATGGTTTTGTGAGCTATTTGAACCGTACTTGTTATACAGGTATTACGGGTTACGAATTTCATTATGCTTTGTACGAAAAAGGCAGTTTTTACAAAAAACATCTTGACCAATTTCAGAATAATAAAAGCAGAGCGTTTTCGATGATTATGTATTTGAATACGGATTGGCAGGAAAAAGATGGCGGCGAATTGTGTATTCACCACTCTGATCATTTGCAAATGATTGCTCCCGTTAATGGCAAATGCGTGTTTTTTAAAAGCAGTGAATTGGAACATGAGGTATTTCTAACGCACGCACCCAGATTGAGTATAACAGGTTGGTTGAAAACGAATGGGGCATAGTTTGTTAGAAGCCATAACAATCAACTATACCCCCCTCAGTATAAAAAGCTTTTTTAACTCCTTTTACTGTTTTATACGCTTGTAAACAGTCACTTCTCCAGCTTCCGGATGTTTTATAAAGGCTTCTAATTGTTCGTCTGTTGGTTTGGCCAGATAGGCATCATCATCTATTTTTGTCATAGGCATGATGGTATTAATAACTGCTTCTTTTTCCTTATTCATTTGACTTAACATATTGATTGTCAGTCGTTCATCTTTCGGCGTGAACAAGACGATAAACCAATATTTATCGAGAGGAGTTATTAAGCCTGAGGTGTTCAAATAAAAGGTGTCTCCTTTTTTACGCATTTCGAACGTGCCTGTTTTTACTTCGTTCTCCTTGTTATCGGGATATTCAGTTATGGTTTTTGTTGTAAAATCAAGACCAAAAGCTAAATGTTTAGTCGTTTGATAACCCGTTTTTGTCCAAATAACAGGTGTTTCAACGATGGAATCATTGGACGACTCATTTTCTTTCAGCTCGACTTTGATGTGTTGAGTAAGCACGTTGTTTTTTAATGTATAAGCTGGAAAGTTTTTCAAGTCATCGGAAGAAAATTGTCCGTATCCGTAAATAAGCCATTGATTTGGTTTCGGTGATTCGAAAGAGAGCACTTCTTGTAGCAAATGAGGCAAAGTATCCTTATTATCTTCAACAAATTGACCGAGGAGTTCGTCGGGGCATTTGTCAATCATGGTAGCTTGGGAAGGAATCGGTTTTTCAAAAACAATCATTGTGCAATGACTTGAAATGAAGGCGACGAATAGGACGAGAAACAGTGATTTTTGCATGATTCAGCGGTTTTTAGATTGATAAAATGGATTTATAAACCTTGATGTGTCCTTATTTTGCCTTGTATGCGGCAATTGGTAAAGTGACTTGGAGATTTGAGATCAGTCACTTTAAACATTTTTAGAACGCTGATTTTACTGATTTGCCTGATTTTGATTCCTACATAATGACAAACAAAATCAGCGTAAATCAGGCAAATCAGTAAAATCAGCGTTCTACTTCGCTTCTCAGTTCTCTCTTAAAATTAAACCTTTTTAGGCGGCAAATCAAATGCCACTGCCTCATGTTCTAAATGCCCACGATGCGAACCATCGCAAAAAGGTTTATTTTTTGACATTCCGCAACGGCATAAACCGAGTGCGGTTCTGCCTTGAAGACCATAAACGTCTCCTTGTGCATCTACAATTTCAAAATCGCCTTCTATTTTAAGCGAACCGTTTGAGTTGACCGTAATTTTTGTTTTAGACATTGTTTGTCGTTTTACTTTTTGATGAATTAATATTTTTTGTTAACCGATATCCAATACGAATCTTTTTGGAAAGCGTTTTGGCAAATCCTTTTTTAAAAACACCTCTGCTTTGCCCAACGCTTCCTCTACTGAACGGGAGCCTTCATCTTCCCACGAAACCCCGATTGTATCAACCAAGCGAAGGAGGCTGTCACTGTCTTCATCCGATCCCACTATCATCCAGCCGTTATTTTCTACCCACCAATCAATATGAGGATATAGTTTTGAAAAAATCATTACATTATTTTTTAAGTTGTGTTAAACCACGAATGGACAGGGTTTTTCCTTGTGTTTGTTCATTTTTTACTTTACTACCCTTAGCGATTTTGTTAGAATACTGAGATACTAAGCACGAATGTAGCAATGTTTAGCTACTTTTTATCTAAATGGACAGGCTCACTTGATGTTCGACATGCCTGCCACGTACAATTGGAATAATGAACGAAGTGACGAAAAGAATAATGAAAAGTCTTTCAAATGAAAAGGAGGTCAATTATTGGCTTTTGTGACCCCCTCAGTATTTTCATCATTTTCATCCAAAAATCAAATAAAAAATGGAACAGGAACAACCGACACCACTCAAAAAGAAATCGTTTTTTGAGCGACACAACACCACCATGAAAGGTTTAGTTGTTGCTATTCTCTTGATGTTTATGCTTATTCCACGTCAAAAAATCGTGGATTTGATTTATGAACGGGAGTATTTCCGAAATCAAGCCATTGATGAAGTCAGCAACAAATGGAGCTATGAGCAAAATGTAATGGGACCCGTCGTCAGCGTTCCGTATATTGAGTTTTACAGAGAAGACAATAACAAACCGCTTCAAAAAGTCTATAAATTCGCCCATTTCTTACCTGAAGATTTGAAAATCAAGGCTGAAATGATACCGACCAGCCGATATCGCGGCATTTATGAGGTCGTGGTTTATGTCGCAAAATTACATTTCGAGGGTTATTTCAATCCGTTTGATGTGCCCAGTTTGGGCATTCCGAAGGAAAATATTTTGTGGGAATACGCTTCGGTGGCGATTGGCATGAATGATTTGCGCGGCATCGAAGAACAAATAGCGATTCAATGGAACGACAGTAAAATTACCTTCAATCCAGGTATGGAAACCAACGATGTGCTGCCGAATGGCGTTTCAACAAAAGTGCCTGTTCGCCCTTTTTCTGACAAAACAGTGAGCCGCTACAGCTTTAATTTCGATGTTGTACTGAGGGGTACGGGCAGTTTGAATTTTATACCTGTTGGACATGAAATGAATTTACATGTTCAATCCCCTTGGACAAGCCCTAAATTTGATGGTGCATTTTTACCTGAAAAATACGAAATTACAACGAATGGTTTTACGGCTGATTGGAAAATACTGCACCTCAATCGTCCGTTTCCGCAATATTGGTTAGGCAATATGCAAACAGGATCAAGCGCATTTGGTGTCAATTTGCTCATTGCTTTAGACGATTATAAACAGTCAAACAGAGCGGTGAAGTACGCTTTTATACTTATTACTTTGACCTTTGCGCTTTATTTTTTCATAGAAATGTTGAATAAACGGCGTATTCATCCTTTCCATTACATTTTGGTTGGTTTGGCAATTTGTCTGTTTTTTACATTGCTTATTTCTATGACGGAACACATTCGTTTTTCATTAGCCTATCTGATTTCAACGATTATGACCGTCGGTTTGGTGGTTTGGTATTCCAATAGTATCTTAAAAGACACACGTTTGGCGCAATTGGTGGGCGGCATATTGTCCTTATTGTATGGGTTTGTCTTCGTCATCGTGCGTCTTGAAGACTATGCTTTATTGATGGGTAGTTTGGGTTTATTTGTCGCTTTGACAATCGTTATGTACTATGCACGCAAGGTAGACTGGTACGATTTGGACTAAATTTCTTTATTTTACCTAAATAAACGATAAAAAAAACAAATTTTTTTAGTTTTCATCATAAAAAACGGTTATCTTTGCGGCGGCAATTTCGCCAAATAGTGTTTTTATAAATAGTTTTTTAATGCAAACAGGTACAGTTAAGTTTTTTAACGAATCAAAAGGATTCGGTTTTATTGTTGACAATAGCTCAAATGAAGAAATTTTCGTCCACAGTTCAGGTCTTAAAGATAACATTAGAGAAGGAGATGTTGTCACTTATGGCACTGCACAAGGAAAAAAAGGCTTGAATGCTGTTGATGTAAAGATAGCGCAGTAATTAGTTATAAAGAAAATTTATAACAACTGTTGTTGAAAACTGAAGGATAAAACCTCGTTTTCATCATTCACAAATCATAAAAGGCTTATCGATGTCTCGTACATTGATAAGCCTTATTTTTTGTTTTGAAGTAAGGACTCAGGTCAGACACGAATTTCATCAATTACACGAATAACTTGTTGTTTTGATATCATTCATTTGATAAAATGAAGTGAAGTGAATAAAATACATTCTTGTAATTCGTAAAATTCGTGTCCACTAAATAATTGCGATATGAAAAAGATTTGCAACCTTTACACTCAATGTCCAATCATTGTTTCAAAAATAAGTGTTTCTATGAAAATTCTTAACATCGTTCTTGTTTTCCTTTTTGTTCTCTTTGCGGCTGTGCAATACAATGACCCAGATCCTTATATCTGGATGCCGATTTACCTTTTTCCTGCTGCGGTTTCTTTTTATGCTATAAAAGGGAAGTATAACAAAACAATGATAATGGTTGGTTTGATACCAACTACCCTTTTTATGTTTTCCTATATCCCTGATTTTATGGATTGGATAAACATGGGTGAACCTTCAATCGTGGAAACTATGAAAGCTGAAAAACCTTATGTGGAATTGACGCGGGAGTTTGGAGGCTTAGTAATATGCGTCGCGGCTCTTGTGTTTCAGTATTTTAAAGCGCGGAATACTGTTGAGGTACGAAATCCCGATTCTTTCGGGGAGGGGGTGTAAAAACCAAGCGTTTATGTTCAGGGAACTTTTGCAGTTCCCTGAACATGAGCCTCATGTATATGATTAAACCATCGCACCTACTTTCTTCAATAACGCTAATGTACGGCGTACTCCTTCCTCTTCTTCCAAAGCAGAGCCTTCGTATTCGATGCCGACAATGCCTTTGAAGCCTGATTCCTTAACAATTTTCATCATCCGCAAATAGTCTGTATGTGTTTCGTCGCCGGCTTCGTTGAAGTCATGGCTTTTGGCACTGACACCTTTTGCATAAGGCAACATTTCGGTTGTGCCTTTGTAGCGGTCGTATTCTTCAAGGCATTTGCCAAAGGTCGTGCTGTCTCGTTTGAGGCAGAAATTGCCAAAATCGGGCAAAGTACCGCAGTTTTTCATGCCGACTTCCTTCATAACACCCGTTAACCAAGCACCATTTGAGGAATAACCGCCATGATTTTCGACGATGACATTGATGTTGTGTTGCTTACCAAATTCGCTTAGTGAGCGCAAACTCTCAACACAACGTTTGGCGACTTCTTCCGCCGTGCCTTCGCCGTGTGCATTGACACGAATGGTTTTGCAGCCGAGTGTTTTGGCACATTCGACCCATTTGTAGTGATTTTCGATGGCTTTTTTGCGTTTGGCAGTGTCTGCATCGCCCATAAAACCTTCACCATCAATCATAATGAGGTGATTTTTTACGCCGTTGTCGTTGCAGCGCAACATCAATTCTTTGAGATAAGCCGCGTCTTGGGCTTTGTCTTTGAAAAATTGGTTTACATACTCGACAATGCTGATGTCGTATTCCTTTTTTGCTTTCACAGGAAAGTCCAAATTGGTCATTTTCTTAGCAAAAAGGGCTTTATGGAACGACCATTCTGCGATGGAGATGTCAAAAAAGAGTTTTTTAGAACCCGTTGCGGCGGCAGCAGTCGAACAAGCTGTTACAGCTGTCGAAAGTGCTGGTGCGGCAAAGGCGGCGAATTTTAGAAACTGTCTTCGTGATTGCATCGTTATTGAGTTGTTTAGTTATGAATGAATAGAATGATACCCAAGTGGCTGTATCAAAAGGTTTTTAATTTTTTTTTGTGCCGAATATTATTCTTTTTGAAGGCGTTTATGTTTTATGTTAGGGAAACTTTTAAAAGTTTCCCTAACATGGTGCCCAAAACCATAGAATATTTTGCGTTGAAA
>JAYSQG010000221.1:0-10176 GCA_043721685.1 Saprospiraceae bacterium
GCCTCAATGGAGTTTTTTGTTCAGGTAAAAGTTTTTGATGAAGCACATCGTCAAGTTTTGTTCAAGGAATTCTCTTATTTCGGTGCGGAAGAAGTGATATGGGGTCATAAATTCGTTAATATTCAACGTTATACCGAAACAGGTTCTTTGAAAATTGGCATGAACCGCTTTGGAAAAACGACCCAAGTTGCCGATTTCCCTGGGCAAATACCTCCTTTTGGGCCTGACTAAGGAAATAATTGAATGAAAACACCTAAAATTCATTAAGTAGAGAAAACTTGTCTTAATTTCGCCAATATTCTTTTTTAGTTGCTGGTTATTGGTTATTGGTTATTGGTTATTGGTTATTCGTTATTGGTTAATATAACCAATTTATAACGAATAACCAGTAACGAGTACCGAATAACGCGTAACCAATAACCAATAACCAACTACATGGCACTTTTCAAATCCGTAAAAATATCACCTGACAAGCAACCTCCGCTCACTGACGAAGAAATCGTTGAACGCATACTGAGGGGGGAGCAGCACTTACTTGAAGTGCTGTATGACCGCTTTTCGGGTCGAATTTTTCATAAGTGCCTGAGTCTCATAAAGGATAGAGAAGCGTCAAAAGACTGTACCCACGATATTATGGTCAAAATCTTTATGAATTTGGCAAAATTTAAGGGAACAGCCGCTTTTTCCTTGTGGGTCCACTCCATTACCTACAATTATTGTATGGATTATCTGACCAAACAAAAACGCTTAGATTTTTCTGGATATTCTGAATATGAACTTGAAACGGTGGCTAATGACGACGCATCGCTCGAAAGTAAACTGTTGCAAGATTTAAAACTGACACAATTAGAAGTCGTTTTTGAAAAACTCAATACCGATGATAAAATCCTTTTGATGATGCGTTATCAAGATGGGATGAGTGTCAAAGACATCGCTGAATCATTGAATATAGGAGAGTCCGCAATAAAAATGCGCCTTAAACGCAGCCGAGATAGATTGGCAGATTTGATTGAAGATTTAGAAAAAAAACAAATTAAGTAACTGCTTTTGATATGGAAAATCAAGAAACTAATTTAGCCAATCTCTTTCAACAACTGGGGAGTCAATCTGAAAAAATAGATATTCCCGATTTTAAATTGAAAGACGCTGTGTTCAGCACCATTGATGCGACCAGCTTAGTCGCCGATATTGTTGACCTTTTTACGGTTAAATTCATTCAGGCACAGTCTGATGTCATTGATGCCTTGCCTGAAAGCGAGTTTAGTCTTAATGAAAATGAACGTTTGTTCAAGGTTATGAAACAAAAATATCGGAATAGATTGGATGAGACCGAGAGGGATGTTGAATGATTTATAAATATTAAGCACTATATTTTTTAGTCTGAAATTTTAAATAAATAAAAATGAACAGCTTGCAAAGATTGTGGGATTTATTCGCGGAGTCGCTCCGTGTTTTTGGTGAAAAATTTATGGAGACAATCCCGAGCATTTTGGGTGCGGTCATTGTCTTTGTCATCGCTTGGTTATTGGCGCGATTGGTTTCGGGCGGCTTCGAGCGACTGCTCCGAACAGTCAAATTTGACAACTTTGCAGAGCGGCTCAAACTGACGGGCTTCTTAGAGCAAGCAGGTATTCAGTTGACACCGAGTACCATTATTGGACGTTTTATTTACTGGATTCTTGTCCTCCTCATCATTGCCTCAGCAGCAGAAACACTGAATTGGACGGCTGTTTCGTACCAAATACAACGATTTTTGGAGTATTTGCCTAATCTCGTTACAGGTATTCTTATTTTTGGTATTGGGGCATACATCTCAACGCTGGTGCGGGATTTTGTCCGCAGTGGCACCAGTTCATTGGGTATCAGCACAGGGCGCATCCTTTCGACGGTGATATATTATGTCTTGTTCATCATGGTCATACTGACCGCCTTAGAACAAGCGAAAGTAGATACGCGCTTGCTCTCAACCAATTTGATGATGTTCATTGGAGCGATTCTATTGGCAGCGTCTATTTCTTACGGCTTTGCATCGCGCGAGGTACTGTCGAATATATTAGCAGGTTTCTTCAATAAAAGAAATTTTCAAAAAGGCATGGTCATCGAAATTGACGGCATTCGTGGTACGATTATCGAGATGAGCAATGTGGCTATTACAATACAAGTGTCTGATACTGAAAGAGTTGTAATTCCGGCACATGAATTAATGACGAGTAAAGTGAAAATTATTAGAGAAAAATGACCCCCCTCAGTATAACGCACACGTTCAGGGAACTTTTAAAGTTCCCTGAACGTTTCTCTCCTTTTCAAGAAATCTTAACGTCTTAAAATTTAATATCTTAATATCACATTCTTTTATAAGCACCATACCATTTCCGTAAAACGACAGCGGCTTGTTTCCCTTGCGGCGTATAATCGCGCTCGATATATCCTTCATGCCCTTGCCCGTCGGGAAACCATTTCCAAAGAAAACCACCTTGCCACCATGTCTCTTTTGCAAACGTTCTGTGGAGTGCATCTAAAGCATTCGTTTGTGCTAACTCATTGATATTTAATGACTTAACCTTTCGTTCCACTTCCCAGCCTTTGCCTGCACAACCGTCAACACTCATATAGCCATATTCTGTAAAGACAATTGGTTTGTTGACTTTCAATTGAAACGCCTTGATTTGTTCAAAATACGGTTTCCAAGCTTCACACAGCTCGGATACTGAGGGGGTCTCTTTGTCCAACAAAGGCATATAAGCGTTGATGCCGATAAAATCCAAAGCGTCCCAAAACGGAATGACAGGGTATTCGTCCCAATTCGATGAATAAGTCAGCTTGCCTTGGTATTTCTGACGAATTTTAGCAATCAAACCACGCCAAAAAGACTCTCTTTTGGCTGTACTCATTTTAAATTCAGTACCTACACAAATCGCTTCGACGTTCATCTCGATGCCTAACTTGACGAAACTCATGAGGTATTTTTCATAATCACGTTCCCATTTTTCCCATTCGTCATCGGTGGCATAGTCCAAACCACCTACCCAACCACCAGGCACATAGACTTGTGGCTTCAACATGACCTTTATACCAGCTCGATGTGCAGAATCGATCGTCACACGAACGCCTTCGAGACGCTCGCCCCACCAATGTCCACCAAATTCATTAAAGTGAACAGCCGCTTCACCAACACGTGTAAAAGCATAAGGAATCGTCGCAATCCAATCGGCATTGACAGATTTGACTTCGTTCATCACCGCACCTGTAAAAGGTCGTGGCGGCGCAACAAAACTCAATCCGGACATTTTAGGCGAGTAGCTTAAGGCAGCTATTTCATTGCCCGTGCTTGAATCTGATGAGGCGGTATGCTGATCCGTCATGGATAGGGCAGAGGCGTTTGAAGGTGATTGATTCGAGCAATTTTGCATTAAAAAAACAGAAACCAAAATGGGTAATATATAAAGGTGTGTTGTTCGCATTGTTCTGATATTTTTAAAAGATGTAATAACGATTTATCTTTGGTCTCCTAAATGATTGATTTTGAATAACTTACTTAACTTCTCCTTCAATGACAAGTTTCTCCGATTGGCGTTGCCCACGAATCCAAACGGTTACTTTTTTACGAAAATAACCCGTTTTATCGGTGTCAAAAGAGACGGTTATTTTGCCTATTTCTTTTGGTAAAACAGGGGCGGATGCCCAATCAGAAGCGGTACAATTGCAATCAGTCCGCACATTGTCAATGACGAGTGGTTTGTCAGAAAGGTTTCTAAAAGTAAAAATATGAACGGCTTTACTACCCCTCAGTATCTCGCCAAAATCATGCTGTTTAGGCGTTGTCCACTCAAGTTTAGTGTCCAAAATAATGAAAAAAGGCAATAAGAAAGAAAATAAAAGAGGCATTGTCATTGTTTTTAGAACAAATAATGTAAAATTATTGGTTTAATAGCGTTTATTGGTCAAAATAAAAGATAAAACGCAGATGGAGGGAAAAACATTATAAATTTGCGTTTTAAATCAAAAATCAGTTCACTCATTAAAACGATAGAATCATGTTTGGTAATATGTTTGGCAATATTGAAGAAAAACAAGCTGAATTGGCTCAAAAAACGGCAGCTATTGTCGTCGAAGCAACCGTTGGTGGCATCAAAGTTGCAGCCAATGGCAATAAAGAAATTGTCAATATCTCGATTTTAGACCCCTCAGTATTGGAGGATAAAGAACAGTTAGAAGATGTTTTGATGGCAGCGGTCAATCGTGCCCTGGAGGATGCGGGGGAAAAAGCGGCAGCAGAAATGCAAAAATCTATGGAAGCTATGTTACCGCCCGGTTTAGGTGGCTTGGCGGATATGTTTAAAGGTGGGATGTAAAATTTTAAGAGCCTTTAAGCGTTTTTATACAAAATCCTGTGAAGTATTAAAAAAATTAAACACCGATTCAATGCGTCTTTTAATTCTATTCATTTCGTTATCAATTAGTTGTGCGGCTTTTACTCAAAACCTTCAAGAGGGATTAGTTTGTTACTATCCCTTTGATGGCTATCCGATTGTTGACAAAAGCGGCAACGGCAATAAAGCTTTTATTGGTTCAGACTCCACCCTCGGTTGTGGTGTGGAAGGCAATGCCATGCGTTTTGACGGGCTTCGGACAGACTTATTTATTGTCGGTCCTGCTTCATTTGATAATTTCAAAACAGGTCCCTTTTCGGTTAGTTTTTACTTCAAAGCGTCGAATCAAGTCGGCAATTCGACTTTAGACATTATCTCAAAGCGGCGGAATTGTACATCAGATAGCGCATTTGCGATTCGTTATACACCTGCGACGAATCAAATGAGCGTAGAAGTTTCTGAAAATGATAAAGTACGTAATGTCATTATTCAACGATTGGACTTTGGTCGTTGTTGGCAGCATATAGTCGTTGTTAGAGATTATAATAAGCTCTTACTTTATGTCAATGGGCGTTTGGCGCAGACGAATTTAGCAACACGCCGTGTCAATATCACATCCGATGCACCTCTTTCGATTGCCAAAAGCCCTTGTTTACAGTCCACAGACCGTAAATTTTCGGGTTATCTCGACGAATTGCGCATCTATGACCGTCCTTTAACTGAAACCGAAGTCGGAATGCTATATGTGGCACCTGACCGTATTGCCAATAAGGATACCATTATATTTTTAGGTAGTACGATAAAAACAAGGGTTACACGCACATGTGCTACGGAGTTTACGTGGTCTCCGAGAGACGATATATCTAATTTCAAGGTTGATACGACGATCATTACACCCAAGAAAGGCGGCATATTTAAGTATATATTGACTATGAAAGAGTCACAATGTACGGCTCTCGATACCTTAGAAGTGAAAGTGATTGACCCTGCGACATTGGATTGTGGTAAAGTGTTTTTCCCAAATGCATTTACACCGAATAGTGATGCCTTGAATAACGAATTTTTTATCTCTAACCCTTATGCTATTGAGCAATTAGATGTTTTTGAAATTTTTGATAGTTGGGGTTCAAAAATGTTTTCGACGACCGATAAATTTGCGAAATGGGATGGAACTTTCAACGGAAAGCTTGTAAATACAGGCGTTTATGTATGGAAAGTTCGTTACAGGTGTAAAGACCAATTATTGTCCGATTTTGGTAGTATCACGCTTTTGAAATGATTATTGCTCAATAATCAATAATCATTCAACAATAATCAATCAGAACAATTATTTCTCATTATACACATCAATAGAAGTCAAGCGTTGTGCGTAAAGACGACCTTTTTGGATTTGAATATACCTATCGCCAGAGACATCATCAGGAAGGTCGATAGTGGCTTTTGCAAGAGTTTGTAGGTTAAACCTATAAAACTTATTATTTTGTCTATAAAACAATTGATTTTCAATGATTTGTAAGCCTGATGCGTTCAGAATATCGAATGTTTTGATGTATTTCCCGAATTGATCAAAAACCAAAACACCTTTTTCTGGGACATTCATATAAATGTTGTTTCCTCTCACGAGCATTTGATTGGGCTGCAAGCCTGATATACTGAGGGGGGGCGTTGACTGCGATAATTTGAAGCCAGAAGCGTCCACTGAAAAACGTAAAATCTTATTCAAGCTACTGTCATAAATCAAAAGATCTCCCGAATCACTCATCGCTATGGCTCCTGCATTGGCAACACCCATATCATTTAAAAACAAGGTTTTGATAGGATTTAACGCAGCATCAATGATTACAATACATTGATAATCAGTGTAATAAAGAATTATTTTGAATGGATTGGTGACATCAACTGACCAAATTCTACCGAATTTTTTATACGAAAAACGGCTGTCGAAATAACCCTCGCTGTCGTATTTGAGGACTTCGCTTTTGTTCGTAATGACGTATATGTTTTTCAAATGGTCGGTTAAGAAATAGCGACAATCGAGGCTGTCGTTTTTCTTAAACAGTTTCCATTGTTGTGCTGATACAGAAGGAAGTGTTAGCAATAGAAAAACCAAGGCTAAAAAACTAAGTTTGAAGTTCATGATGATTTGTATAGATTTTAATATTTTCATTTTCGTATGTTTTTAATATAAGATTTTGTGATTCTAAGACTGCAAAAGTTGGGGAATGTAACCATTCTCCGAGATTAACATAACGTGATTTGCCGTTTTCAAGTGTCCAATCAATCGGTAAATGACGATGACCAAATATAAAATAGTCAATTTGAGACAATTCTGCCTTGATTTTTTCATTGGCAAAATGAATCAACCACTCTTTTTCAGCCCCCAAAAACGTGTTTTCTACTGAGGGGTCTTGTCCATCACGACTTTTGGATGAAAAAAACTGCATCAAACCAATGCCAAAGTTGGGATGCACGCGTGCGAAAAGCCATTGAGACAGAGGGCTGGCAAATACCTTTTTAATGAACTTATACCCATAATCGCCCGGACCTAAACCATCGCCATGACCAATGAAAAACTGTTTGCCATTGATTTCTCTGATGATGGGTTCGCGGTATATAGGGATGCCCATTTCATCAGAAAAATAACGAAACATCCACATGTCATGGTTGCCTGTAAAAAAATAAATGGGTATATTACTATCCCGTAATTCCGACAGTTTACCAAGAAGACGTGTATATCCTTTTGGGATTACTTTGTGGTATTCAAACCAATAATCAAAAATATCGCCAACAAGGTAAATCGCTTCTGCATCTACAGAAATTTCATCAAGCCACCGAACAACTTGTTGCTCGCGTTCACGAGAAGTCAAACGAGCATCAATGCCCAAATGAAAGTCTGATGCGAAATATGTTTTTTTCATAGACTGAAAATGCGTTCCGATATTTTGGACAAAAATACAAATCCTACAACAACTTATCCGACACGAATTTCACAAATTTCACGAATTGATTTTTTAGTTTTTTCATTTAGATCTAAAAACCTTAAAATGCCTTCATTTTAATTCGTGTAATTTGTGAAATTAGTGTCAAACAGAAGTCGTTACCAAATCCTTAACAAACGATATTTAAAAACAACGCCTGCTTGAGTTTTCATACTCAAACAGGCGTTTTGCGTTTTATACTGAGGGGTCTTTTACAGAGCCGCCAATTTTTGTTTTACTTCGATAATTTCGTAAGATTCGACGAAGTCACCGACTTCAAGGTCATTGAAATTGTCAATTGTCAAGCCGCACTCGAAACCTGAACGGACTTCTTTAACGTCATCTTTGATACGTTTGAGAGAGCCCAATGAGGCTGTTGCGCCTTCCTTGACAGGGAAAATAACGATACCGTCGCGGATAATACGAATGAATTGCTTACGCTCGATTTTGCCTTCTTGAACATAACAGCCTGCAATTGTACCGACTTTTGAGTTCTTGAAGATGGCGCGGACTTCGACGGTTGAAGTGATTTTCTCTTCTTTCGTCGGTTCCAACATACCCTCGATAGCGGAACGAATTTCAGCAATGGCTTCGTAGATAATCGAGTACAATTTGATTTCAACGCCTTCACGTTCTGCCATTTTCTTAGCATTGAGTGACGGACGGACTTGGAAACCAATAATAATCGCATCTGAAGCCGATGCCAACATGATATCTGCTTCGGTTATTGCACCAACGGCTTTGTGCAAGACGTTGACTTGAACCGTTTCGTGAGACTGCTTGAGCAATGAATCAGACAAGGCTTCAACTGAACCGTCCACGTCACCTTTGATGATGAGGTTGAGCTCCTTGAACGTACCGAGTGCCAAACGACGACCGATTTCATCCAAACTAATCCGTTTGGTAGCACGAGCAGATTGTTCACGAACAATTTGAGCGCGTTTAGTCGCAATCTCTTTCGCTGCCGATTCATCTGCCATGACTTTGAAAACTTCACCCGCTTGAGGTGCGCCGCTCAGACCCAAAACGAGAACAGGTGTTGAAGGACCTGCTGCTGTTACTTTTTTGCCATACTCATTGAACATCGCTTTGATACGTCCTGCATTTTCACCAGCAACCATAAAGTCACCTACGTGCATTGTACCGGCCTGAACAAGCATTTTGGAAATATAACCACGCCCTTTGTCGAGCGATGCTTCTATGACTGTACCACTTGCTCGTTTGTCTGGATTGGCTTTCAGCTCAAGTAATTCAGCTTCAAGGACGATTTTTTCTAATAATTCTTCAATTCCAATACCTTTTTTAGCTGAAATATCTTGGGATTGGAATTTTCCACCCCAATCTTCAACAAGGAGGTTCATCTGTGCCAATTCGCCTTTGATGCGTTCTGGATCAGAACCATCTTTATCAATTTTGTTGATGGCAAATACAATCGGTACACCCGCCGCTTGCGCATGGCTGATTGCCTCTCGGGTTTGCGGCATGATGTTATCGTCTGCTGCAATGATGACAACCGCGATGTCGGTCACTTTTGCACCCCTTGCACGCATGGCCGTAAAGGCTTCGTGTCCAGGTGTATCGAGGAATGTAACTTTACGTCCATCTGTCAATTTCACTTCGTAAGCACCGATATGCTGTGTGATACCACCCGCTTCACCGCTTGCGACATTCGTTTTGCGAATATGGTCAAGCAACGATGTTTTACCGTGGTCGACGTGACCCATGATAGTCACAACTGGTGCGCGAGCAACCAAATCCTCTGGTGAATCAGGCTCCTCATCAATAATCGAAACTTGCTCTTCGGCAGAAATAAATTCAACTTCATGACCAAACTCGCTTGTGATGACTTCAATCAATTCAGCATCTAAACGCTGATTGATAGAGACGAAAACGCCCAAGCCCATACACGTTTTGATGATTTCCGTTGCACTGATATCCATCAAACTTGCCAAATCAGATACAGAGATGAACTCTGCGACTTGCAATTTTGCGGTATCCAATTCCTGTTGGCGGATTTCCTCTTTTTCACGCAGCTTAGTCCGTTTGTCACGGCGAATTTTTTGACCTTTACTTTTGGTGCCTATATTAAGGCGTGCCATTGTCTCCTTGATTTTCGCTTCAATTTGTTGTTGCGAAATTTCAGCAGGTTGTGCAGGGTCACGACGTGGAGGCGAACCGCCTCGATTGACACCACCTTGGCGATTACCGCCTGTGTTGTTACCCGCAGGGCGATTTCCTACTGGCCGATTGCCACCCGTGTTGTTACCTCCAGAACGATTAACGCCTGTGTTGGTACCCGCTGGGCGATTTCCACTAGCATCACCAGAACGATTCTCCGTCGTACCAGTATTAGTGCCAGTTGTGCCTGGTGCGCCAGGTATTTTTTTCCGTTTCCGTTTCCGCTTATTGGCTTCGCTATTAGGGTTGTTATCACCCGTACCCGTTTGTGTTCTACTACCATCAGGGTTAGTGGGACGGTCTGGAGAACTACCACGGCGACGGCTGCGTTCTTGCTCGCGTGATTTTTTCTTTTTGTCTGCAATAGACTTTGTAACTTCTTTTTCTTTCTCTAAATATTTATCAATATCTATTTTACCTTTAATATTCAGGCCACGCAACTCTGGAGCGACTGCACGAATCAATTCTGGTGGTATTTCTCCTGTTTGTTCGTTCACATAAATCGATTCTGGCTCTTTTGGCACAACGGGCTGTATAGGTAGAACAGGCTTATCAATAGTCTTTTTAGCTTGAATATTGTTCGGACGTTGTTCGTTCCGACGGTCATTGTTCGGACGTTGTTCGTTCCGACGGTCATTGTTCGGACGTTG